>DATGGJ010000370.1:0-4304 GCA_035308585.1 Terriglobales bacterium | reverse complement strand
TGCACCAACCCGCTGGGCCAGCGAATGGAAGCATGCACTGGGCCCTTTGCAGCGCCCAATCCGAAAAACAGTTCCTTGCTGTGTTGAGAGAGGAATCCCGAGCCGGCGTGCAACTCTCGTGTCTGCTGAGCCAGATCGGTGCGCAAGGTGATGACTGCGCCGATGGCGTCAGGATTGCTCCTGGTTCCACGCAGGCGAAAGGCCATAGACGGGGGCAGAGAGTGCATCACGTTGCGCAGCACCCGCACCTGGGGAGCATTGCGATTTTTTAGAAACAGCTCGAGGCGGCCATCATGATCAAAATCGGCCAGGGCAAAAGCCCGGCCATCCTCCAAAAAGTCGAGGCCAGCGGCCGCGGAAATATCGGCAAAAGTTTTATCACCGATGTTGGCGTAGAAGACGTTGCGCTCAAACCCGCTCCAGGTGCTGTCGGAGCGGATAAGCTCGTTGATGGCATCCCACCCCTGCTCGTAAGCGTGCGACGGCCGGACCTGCTGAGGAGAATTGGCCACCACTTGCCGCCAAAAAAAGCTGTTCAGGTCCTGGCGCGAGGGACCGGAGACCATGCCATTCGCGATATAGAGGTCAAGAAAACCGTCGTGGTCGAAGTCCCAGGCTGCGCAGGACCAGGACCAGCGGCCCATGGCGACCGCGGCGGAGGCGGTGGCATCGCGAAAGCCGCGGCCAGTGTTCTGAAACAACGAATTGCCCATGGCGTGCTTGCGATAGAGAGCGCGGACCGGCGCCGTCGCGTTTTTCTGAAAGACATCCTGGGTGGAAATGCGCTTCCCGCCGGCCGTCCACATGTCGGCCACATAGAGATCCGGGCGGCCATCATTATCATAATCGAAACAGCACACACCCATGCCCGCGCCTGTATCCTCTACTCCCGCTTGGGGCGCCACATCGCTGAAGGTTCCGTCGCCGTTATTGCGGTACAAGTTCTTGCGTCCAAAGTCGTTCACCACATAAAGATCGGGCCAGCCGTTGCCGTTGAAATCGGCCCAGCCGCAGCAGAAACTGTAGCGTGTGTTGTTGCGGTCCAAGCCTGCTTGCGCCGTTACATCATGGAATGTCCCGTCGCGTCCATTGCGCATCAGGAAATTGGGCGGCCCGTTTTCCGCCTCGTAATAGGGACAGGGATAGCGGTACTGGCTGGTGCCCTGGTAATAGACGTAAAGACAGAAGTAGATGTCGAGCCAGCCGTCGCGGTCATAATCGGCGACGGCGGCGCCGGTAAAGGTGCCTTGTGGCGCAGTCGCGAACTTGAAGGCGTCCGGACGCTGGCGGAACTTGCCGCCTCCCTGGTTAACAAAGAAGAGAGGGCCGTCCGCTCGCACCACTATCAAATCCTGACGGCCGTCATTGTCGAAGTCGGCAAAAATAGCGCAGGCGGTATTTTCCAGCACGCCGACGCCGGCGAACTCGGTAATGTCCTCAAAGGTGCCGTCGCCGCGATTACGGAACAACCGATTGGGGAGTCCGGCAGGCTGGCAGACATAAACGTCGTCGAAGCCGTCATTATCAATGTCGCCGACTGAAACGCCGTTGTGCCCGTAGATATCAATGCCGCAGGCGCCATCGAGAACGGTGCGCCAGTAATCGGCTCCGCGTAGCAGTTGCGAGGCGTAGCAGGCATTTCCACCCAGGACCTGGGCTGTGATGTCGGCAAAAATGGGAGTTTGGGAGCGGCTCCGGGTTTCTTCTATTGCCTGCCACCTGCTCACCCGGAATGCGCCGTCCGGCGTAGCTTCCCACTCCAAGTCCCAGTGGCCCACACGTTGCTCGCGATGAAAATCACTGCCCGAGCCAACCAGCTCGTAGCGCACACGAGTTTGCAGCTGCCGGGGGAGCTCCGCCGTGGACAGAGTAGGCGAGCCGCTAATGCTGGTCACCTGAAATTCAGCAGTAATGATGGTGGAAAATCCGCTCAGCTCCGCTTGCAGGTCCTGCAGAAAGACGTCGTGGCCGAGTTCGGCCTGGGCGGCAAATTTGTTTTGTAGGATTTCCAGTTCGGGTCCGGAACGCAGCACACGCGATTCCGCGGGATGGAAAGAGGTTCCGGCAAAATTTGGCGCCAGGGTTTTGCCGATCGCCTGGACCTGACGCGGGCTCTGCCGCACACTCGAACTCCATTGCGCGAGAATGGCCGCGATCTGGTCGTGATATTTCTCGCTGACAAACTGATCGTGACCAGCCTGAGTGTCGAGGAGAGTGGCCGCAAGCGGATCCGGCGTCCGGTACCGCGGGTGCAGGTGGAACCGGCCATCTAAAGAAAGCGGGTTGCGGCACTCAGAGGCCGGGGGCGGGGGAAAAGCGTACGCGCGCAGGCCCGCGGGCAGCAGCATGGCCGAAGCCGTCTGGCAGCAGCGCACGAGAAAGTTACGGCGGCCCGGATTGACCGGCTGTGGTAGGCTACGGCGTGCCAGTGCTGTCTCCAGCTAAGAGAATCATGCCCTTGAGCCAGCCGAGTATAACAGTGGTGGGCAGCTATGCCACCGGCCTGACTATGAAAGTTGAGCGCCTGCCCAGCAGCGGCGAGACCCTGCTGGGAAGCGGCTATCGCGTGGACCATGGCGGCAAGGGTTCGAACCAGGCAGTGGGCTGCGCGCGCCTGGGAGCGAAGGTGAGCTTCGTGGCCAGGATTGGAAACGACAGCTTCGGCCAGATGGCGATGCGCCTCTACCGCGACGAGGGGATTGACGTAACTCACGTGAGGCAAACGGCAGACGCCCCGACGGGAGTGGGCTTCATTCTGGTGGAGAGGGCAAGCGGCAGGAACTGCATCATTCTCGATCCCGGAGCCAACGAGCAGTTGAGCGCCGCAGATGTTGCGCAAACCGAAGCGGCCTTATGTTCATCGGCGGTGGTGCTCACCCAATTAGAGATTCCGGTGGAAGCCGCGGCGGCGGCCCTGGAGAGGGGGCGCGCCTGCGGAGCAGTTACCATACTGAATCCTGCGCCGGTTCGGCCGCTGCCGGAGCACGTGCTGCGCCTGGTGGACGTGCTTACGCCCAACGAAGTCGAGGCCAAGGTGCTCACCGGCCGCGCTGCCGATGCCGCGGTGGCGCCAGAGGAGGTTGGCCGCGAACTGGTTGAGGCTGGGGTCCGCCAGGTGGTGATGACGCTAGGTGAAAAGGGCGCGCTGGTGGTGACGGATTCGACTTGGCGGCATTTTCCCGCCATAACGGTCGCGGCGGTAGATACGACGGGCGCGGGCGACGCGTTCAGCGCCGGATTGGCCACGGCGCTGGCTTTCGGCGCCACGCTGGAAGGGGCCGTGGAACTCGCCATTGTGGCCGGCGGCCTGTCCGTGACAAGGGAGGGAGTCATCCCTTCCCTTCCCGGCTGCGAGGAGATTCTGGAAAGTTACCGCAGCCGCGGGCTTACCCCGCCTGCCTGGCTTGCCACCCATTCGGCAGCCGCCGGCTGATGCGAGGAGGAAGGATGGCCGACGCCCCTACATTTTTGGTCACTTCCCAGGCGCGGGCGCGCTGGATGCGGCTGGACACCGCACAACTTCTCAAACGATTTTTCTTTTGCGAACGTTCTCTCTTGCTGGGCTATGCCGGCTGGATTCCCAGGATCGGCCGCCTGGAAATCAAGACCGGGCTGGCAAATTTTTTGTGGCAAAACTCGGAAACGGCCCACGCCTTGCGAAATCGCGTATTCGAACTGCGCTTCCCCAGCCGCCTGCTGGAGGAAGAAGGCGCCGACCGCGCGCTGATTGAGCTGTTCGGCGCGGCAGAGGACTCGCCGTCGGCTCTGGCCTTCCTTCTGAGCGTGGCACGGGTCCTACTTCCCGCGCTGCGCGACGCCTACAGCGCATACCTCGAGGGCTCAGATTCGATCGCCGATGGGCCAACACATCGCTTTTTGCGCCTGGCACTGCAGGAGAAAACCGAACAGATGAGCGCCTTCGAGCATTGGGCTGAGGCGGAATTGCCCCGCGCTCCCGGCTTGGATTCGGAGGCTCTGGGTTGGACGGATGCGATGGCTGGCAGGCTGGCGGACATTGGCGGCGTGGGAGTTGCCCCCGCGCCCGCGGCGACGGCAAGCACCCCGCTGCCCGGCGCTAAACAACGGACCACTCCGCGACGTCCCGCGCGCGACGAACGGTTCTGGTCGTGCCGCTTTTACTGGCCCGACGTGGTGGACCCGTCTTATCCCTATGGTGAAGGCATGCAACTGCAGGTGCGCTCGGCCATCAGCCACCTGAATGAGGTGTGGGCAATTGAGGCCGGAGCTGTAATTCTGAGCGCCTTCGCCAACGTCCTGCCCTGGGAGTGGCTTCATGATGCCGC
>DATGGJ010000369.1:0-1752 GCA_035308585.1 Terriglobales bacterium | reverse complement strand
TGGAGGCGGAGGAAATCGCCCGCACCCTGTCGGTAGCCCGCTCCAACGTCAGCACCAGCCTGCGCGAGCTGCAGGGGTGGCGCATCGTGCGCAGCGTATCGGTACTGGGCGACCGCCGCCAGCATTTCGAATCCATGAAGGATGTGTGGGAGATGTTCCGCATCATCGTCGAAGAGCGCAAACGGCGTGAATTTGACCCGACCATCGCGGTGGTTCGGGAGTGCCTGGCGGAAGCCAATAAGGCGGGAGGGACGGACGAAATTTATGCCCGGAAGAGGATGGGAGAGATGCTTGAGTTCATCAGCACCATGAGCGGCCTGTTCGAAGAATTCCGCGACCTGTCGCCGGGCACTATAAGGCGACTGGCAAAACTCCGGGGTGGCGTTCGCAAGCTGCTGCACACGCGGGCAGAGGCTTAGGGGTACCAGGGCGGCGGAAGCGCCGCCCTTTTTTGGCGCAGTATGATTTCACTTACTTCAGAAATGACGGACAGAAAGGGCCGACGCGCCGCACGGGGCTGGGTATTCTTCGATGGCAGTTGCGGATTCTGCCGATCCCTTGCGCGCCGCTTCCGCTCCACCCTGGAGAAACGCGGCTTTGGCCTGGCGCCTCTGCAGGACCCGCGGGTTGCGGTCCTTCTGGCTTTGCCGCCCAGTGCCCTGCTGCAGGAAATGCGCGTGCTCACGCCGGCGGGCGAAGTGCTGGGCGGGGCGCAGGCGGTCGCGTTTCTGGCGGGACAAATCTGGTGGGCGTGGCCGGTGCACGCTGCGGCCCGATTGCCCGGCATGGAGTCGCTGCTGCGGGCCGGGTACAGGTGGGGCGCCGATCGCCGCCATGGTTGCAGTTGCGCTCTCGCCCCCAGCGCTGGAAAAGGCCGCGGCCGCCTGCAGGGAGGGGAAAGATGAGCGCGGCATCGGCGGCGAACGCGGCGCAGACTTCTCCCCGGAGGTGGACGAGAGCGGCCTGGCCCGGTTGGATTCCTTTGGCCGTTCTTCCCGCGGCCACAATCCTGTTCCGCTCACGGCTGGAGCCATGGTGTTTCATGTGGGTTCTTGCTTTCTCGATTTTTTGGGGATGCAAGTGGCGGACCTGGTGGACTGCAAGTCTGAAAATGGATCTCGCCGGTACGCGGCGAAGTCTCGCCTACCTGTTTGCCTGGCCAGGCATGGACGCAGATGCCTTTCTGAATACAGAGCGCTGCGCCTCGTGCCCGCGAAGAAGCGAGTGGATGTGGGCGGGAACCAAGACCGTATTTGGCGCTGTGCTGGTGTGGGTAGTGGTGCGGTTCGTGCCAGCGGAATTCATGGCCGGATGGGTAGGGATGATTGGCCTGGCCCTCATTCTGCACTTTGGGTTGTTCGAGCTGCTTTCCCTGTTTTGGCGCTCCGCGGGCGTAAATGCACAGCCCATCATGCGTTCGCCCCTGCTCGCTACCTCTTTGAGCGATTTCTGGGGACGGCGCTGGAACCTGGGATTCCGGCAGCTCACACACGACCTGATCTTCCGTCCCCTGCGGGTCCGTACTGACGGCGCGTTCGCCATGCTGATGTCGTTTCTTGCTTCGGGATTGATCCATGACCTGGTCATCTCTCTTCCCGCGCGGGGCGGCTACGGGCTGCCCACCGCCTATTTCTTATTGCAGGGCTACGGGATTCTTCTGGAGCGCAGCGCGCTGGGCCAGCGGCTGGGGCTGGGTTCCGGCCTGCGCGGCTGGCTGTTCATGGCGGTGTGGACCGGCGGTCCCGCCTGCAT
>DATGGJ010000368.1:0-8241 GCA_035308585.1 Terriglobales bacterium | reverse complement strand
CTGCTCTACATGCAGTCCACTGCCATGACTGAGTCGCTGTATTTAGCCCTGTTCATCTGGGCGGTGGTTTTTCTTGCCGACTTTGCCCGCCAGCGGTACTCGTCCGACCCTGGCGCGCGGGCCAAAGCCGGCGGTTCGCTGATATGGTGCGGCGTTTGCCTGGCATTGGCCATGCTCACCCGCTACGACGGCTGGTTTGCGGCAGCCATCTTCTGCGTGGTGATCCTCGTCTTGCTGCTGCGCTCCCCTCGCCCCGCGCCCGCGCCATTGGATTCACAACCCTCTGTGCGACGCGCGGCGCTCCTTTTCAGTGCGCTGGTGGTCGTGGTCCCTGCCTTCTGGTTCAGCTACAACGCTGCTGTTTATGGCGATCCCCTGGACTTCGCCCGCGGACCCTACTCCGCCCGCGGCATCGAGCAGCGCACCTCCAAGCCCGGCGAAGCCCGCCATCCCGGCTACCACAGCCTGAGTACCGCCGCCATCTACTTTGTGAAATCGGCGGAGCTGAACCAGAGCCAGGGTCCGCTGGAGAAGCCCTGGCTCGCGCTGCCCGCCGCTGGGCTGGTGCTTTTGCTCGCCTATTTTCGCCGCCTGAGCGTCTGGTTGCTGTTTCTCATTCCTCTGCCCTTCTATGCTTTGTCCATCGCCTATGGCGGCGTGCCCATTTTCATGCCCGTGTGGTGGCCGTTCTCTTATTACAACGTCCGCTATGGACTTCAGCTCCTGCCCGCATTCGCTGTTTTCTTCGCGCTTGTGCTGCGCTGGGGGCTGCAGCGCCTTCCGCAGCCGAGATGGCGAATCCTTGCCGCTATCGCCGCCTTCACTTTCGTCGGCGCCAGCTATGGCTTCGCCTGGCACGCCCAGCCCATTTGTCTGCAGGAGGCGGTCGCCAACTCCCGCACCCGCATCGCCTTTGAGCGCAGCCTGGCCGAATACCTGCGCCTGCTCCCGCCCAATTCCACCCTGCTTATGTACATTGGCGGTCATGTGGGCGCTCTGCAGGAGGCTGACATCCACCTCAGCCGCGTCATCCACGAAGGCAACCACGGCGACCCCAGGGTCTGGGGCGAGGAAGGCATGTGGAAGCGAGTTCTGGCCGAACCCGCCAAGTATGTCGATTACGTCATCGGTTTCGATAATGATGAGGCCGCGAAGTCAGCCGAGGCGCACCACTATCCCGCGCTGCTCGTCATCCATACTGTGGGCCAACCCGCCGCCATCATCTACGGCACGCATCCCCCCTATCCCGGCATGCCGCCGCTGCCCGTCCGCTGAAGATTGGTAATTGAGTAATTTGTAATTGGTGATTGGAGGGCCCAGGCTGTCAGGTCGTACCTGCAAATTACAAATTGCTCAATTGCCAGTCAGGGCAGTCACGCCACCAAGCCGTTACCTCCTCCGCCACCCTTCGTATCTCATCCCGCGCCACGGTAATGCTAAAATCCAGCCCAACCTCGCGAAAATGGATGAACTCTACAGGTTCTTCGTTTCCAGGATAGGCTTCCCGCCCGTGGTGGGGCAGACTGTTGTCCGCCTTCTGCTGGCGGCCATCCTGGGAGGCGTGGTCGGCTTGGAGCGTGAGATCAAGCACAAGCCCGCCGGCCTGCGCACCAACATGTTCATGTGCCTGGGTTCGGCCCTGTTCACCATTCTCTCCTTCGAGCTAGCCAGCGAGTACTCGGGCGATCACACCCGTATTGCGGCGCAGATTATTCCCGGCATCGGGTTCATCGGCGCCGGTTCCATCCTCCATTCCCGCGGCTCTGTCGTCGGCCTGACCACCGCCGCCACGATTTTTGTGGTGGCGGCTATTGGCATGGCCGTGGGCGGTGGACTCTATTTGCCCGCGGTTTTGGCGACTCTGATCGCGCTGCTCGCCCTCTACACCCTGGGGCAGATGGAGGCCCGCTTCGAGCTCAAGCCGCTGCTGATGAACTACGAGGTTCTTGGCGAAAGTGCGGAGACCGTAGTCGCCGAACTCAACCGCATTCTGCAGGATGAGCACCAGAGCATGACCTCAATCCAGATCGCCAAAATTGACGGCCTCTCTCGCGTGCAGTTTTCCGTGGATGCGGCGCGCCAGGAGCAACAGTCGCTGCTCAATCGCCTTCGCCAGTCCACCCTGCTGCGCAGCGTCAACTCCCTGGGCCAGGCTGAGGGCGAATGATTCCTGAAACCGCTTCACCGCCCGCCATCCCTTTTGCCAAGGCCAGCGCCTGCGGCAACGACTTCCTCATTGTGGACGGCCTGCACGCCCGCCCCGACCTGGCTGCCCTCAGCCGCCGCATGTGCGACCGCCACCAGGGCATCGGCGCTGACGGCGTGGAGTGGCTCTTTCCCGCTACCGACGCCGATGTTCGCGCCCGCCTCTTCAACGCCGATGGCTCCGAAGCCGAAATTTCCGGCAACGGCACCCGCTGCGTCGCCGCCTGGCTCGCCTCTGAGCAGGGAAGAGACAAGTCTGTTGTACGCACCGGCGCCGGCGTGAAAACCTGCACCCTGGTTCGCCGCAATGGCACGGAGTTCGAATTTGAAACCGACATGGGCGAGCCGCAGGTAGGAGATGAATTCCCCATCAAGCTCGCCTTCGGTGAAGTGCGCGGCATTCCCGTTTCCATGGGCAATCCGCACTTCGTGGTTTTTGTGAACGAATTTGCGCCCGGCTGGCAGGCGGAGGCCGCCGAAATCGGCAAGCATCACGACTTCAAGTACGGCATCAATGTTGAATTTGTAGCCGCTGGCAAGAACAATGACATCCATGCCCGTTTTTTCGAGCGCGGGGTGGGCGAAACACAATCGTCGGGCACCGGTTCCTGCGCCGCCGCTGTGGCCTCAATTGCCGCCAGGCGGGCACTGTCGCCGGTGAATGTAATCACCCCCGGGGGAGTGCAGAGCGTGCGCTGGGAGGAGCGTGTCTTCCTCCGCGGTCCCGCGCGCCTCATTTGCCGCGGCGACTTTCTTCTGTAGCGGCCGCAGTACAGCCGCCGAGACGGCGGCGCTACAAATTAAGTGAGCCTGACCGTGTATGGGCTGCGGTCGGAACGCGGTATCGAAGTGCGCAGACGGTATCTTGGCCCAGCCCCTTTAGGGGCGTCATTGTAAAGCCCAAGAGCCTTCGACTCCGCTCCGGGCAGGCTCCAGTCCGGGGTAGTGCAGGCAGAGAGTATCGTGGTCCGTAGAGACGGCCATGGCAAATTCACCCAACCCGCGCATCAAGCCTCCGGCGCTGCGCCCCGGCGATACGGTTGGCATCGTCGCGCCCGGCAGCCCCATCAAGCGCGACTTGCTGCTGGCCGGCTGCGAGGGTCTGCGCCGCCTCGGCTACAAGCCTCTCTACAACGACTCCATCCTCGACCGCGACCTCTACTTCGCCGGCTCGGTGACTCGCCGCGCCCGCGAACTGGAGGAGATGTTTGAGCGCGATGACGTTCGCGCCATCATTTGCGCCCGTGGCGGCTACGGAACAAACTACCTGCTGGAGGAACTGGACCTCGCCAAGCTCAAGCGCCACCCCAAAATTTTCGTCGGCTATAGCGACGTCACCACACTGCTGACCTGGTTCACCAATGCCGCCGGCCTGGTCACCTTTCACGGCCCCATGGTCACTAAGGACTTGGCCGCGCCTCGGGGACTACATCTCGCCTCGTGGAATGCGGCGCTAACTGCCGCTTCCGCCTGGGAGCTTAATTTCCCTCCCGGCTCAGAAGTTAAAGTATTACTTGAGGGTTCGGCGGAGGGCACCCTCTACGGCGGCTGCCTCTCCATGCTGGCGGCCTCCCTGGGCACGCCTTTTGAGATTGCTACCCGCGACACCATCCTCTTCATGGAAGATGTTGCCGCCAAGCCTTTCCAGGTTGACCGCATGCTCATGCAGTTGAAGCTTGCCGGCAAGCTGGAGACCGTGCGCGGCATCGTGTTCGGCGAGATGCTGGATTGCGCCCAGCCTGGCGTGGAACAGGATTACACCCTGGAGGAAGTGGTTACGCGCGTACTGCGCGACCTGAACATTCCTATTGCTTACGGTTTGCGCTCCGGGCATGTTACACGCGAGAACATCACTTTGCCTCTGGGCGTGCGCTGCTCCCTGGAAGCAAAGAAGAACGGGGTTCGTCTGCGGCTTTTGGAATCCTCGGTAGCGCCCGCCGGCGAAGTGGTTCGTTCGGCCAATTTATGAAGCCCAATCGTCACATTCATCTCATCGGCATTTGCGGCACGGCCATGGCCTCGCTGGCCGGCATGCTCAAGCAGCGCGGTTTTCAGGTTACGGGTTCCGATGCCGCCGCCTATCCGCCCATGTCGGACTTTCTGGCGGGCCTCGGCATTCCCTTGGCTCAGCCCTATGCCGAGGCCAATCTGCAGCCGCATCCCGACCTGGTTGTGGTGGGCAACGCCATCTCTCGCGGCAACGTTGAGCTGGAATATCTGCTCGACCACCGCGTCCCTTTCTGCTCGCTGCCGCAGATTCTGCACGACGAATTCCTGCGCGGCCGCGAAGTCATCGTCGTTGCCGGCACCCACGGCAAAACCACCACCACCTCCATGCTGGCCTGGATTTTTCAGTCGGCAGGAAAGCGGCCTGCGTTCCTGGTGGGCGGCATCGCGGAAAACTTCGGCAGCAGTTTCGCCCTCGGCGACGGCGGCCACTTCATCATCGAGGGCGACGAGTATGACACTGCCTTCTTCGACAAAGGCCCCAAGTTCCTGCACTATTTTCCCGATTCCGTCATCCTCACCTCGGTGGAGTTTGACCATGCCGATATTTACAAGGATCTGGACGCGGTAAAAACGGCCTTCAAGCGCCTGGTCAACCTGGTGCCGCGTCGCGGCCGCATCATCGCCTTCGAAGGCAATAAAAATGTGAGCGAGTGCGTAAGCAAAGCTCTCTGCCCGGTCGAGCGCTATGGCACGAGCCACGCCGCCTGGCAGATTGCCAACCTGCAACTCCATGCTCAGCACACCCACTGGTCGGTCCTGCGCGATGGCCGCCACTGGACTGACTTCGATTTTCCGCTCGCCGGGGAGTACAACGTCCTCAACGCCACCGCCGCTGCAGCCATGGCGGTCGCCTATGGCATCAGCGAAGCGCAAATCGCCCAGGCGCTGAAAACTTTCAAGAGCGTGAAGCGCCGACTGGAAGTCAAGGCTGAAGTCAACGGCGTTACCATCATTGATGATTTCGCCCATCACCCCACCGCCATCGCCGAAACAATTAAGGCGCTGCGCGCCCGCTATCCCGGACGCCGTTTGTGGGCCATCCTCGAGCCTCGTTCCAACACCCTGCGCCGCAACGTCCTGCAAAACGAGCTGGCGCAGTCGCTGGCTACGGCCGACGAGGTGGTGATCGCCCGCGTCTTCCGCCCGGAAGCCATACCTGAAAGCGAGTGCCTCGACCTGACCGCGGTCATCGCCCGCATCAATCACGAAGGCAAACGAGCCCGCGCCATTCCCGACGCTGACGCCATCGTCGCCCAAATCGGCGGGGAACTCTCTCCCGGCGACGTGGTGGTTATCCTCTCGAACGGTGGTTTTGGCGGGATCTACGAAAAACTGCCGCGGCGCCTGCGGGCCGCTCCCGCCGCTGCTCCGGCGAGCTCGTGATTCGCACCCTGCTAATGCTCGCCTTCTGGGTGCT
Organism: Terriglobales bacterium; assembly: GCA_035308585.1. Lineage (GTDB taxonomy): Bacteria > Acidobacteriota > Terriglobia > Terriglobales > Acidobacteriaceae > JAICWP01. Next base: position 2,609 of record DATGGJ010000368.1, on the reverse strand, counting down.
GCTGGTGCCTTTCGCCGCCCTGATTGGCTTTCCCTGGACCTTCCTCACCGGCAAAGTTGATGTTCTTTACTGGCTGGGCACCCGCATTGCCTTTGCCGGCGTCCGGGTGGCTGGAGTCAGGACCAACGTGGTCGGCCTGGACCGGTTCGACCCTGCCGCCACCTACATTTTCATGTCCAACCACGTCTCCAATCTAGACCCGCCCATCCTGGTGCCGCTCATCCCTCGCCGCACTTCGGTGCTGGTGAAGAAGGAGTTGTTCCGCGTGCCTATTCTCGGGCGCGCCATGCGCCTGGCCTCGCTGGTGCCGGTGGACCGCAGCAATCGCGACGCCGCCATCGCCAGCCTGCGCGCCGCCGCCGAGGTGTTGGCTAAAGGAATTCCCATGACCATCTTCGTGGAAGGCACACGCTCTTTCGACGGACGCTTGCTGCCCTTCAAGAAAGGCCCGTTCTACCTGGCCATGGAAAGCGGCGTGCCGGTGGTGCCGGTCACGCTGGTGGGCACGCACTACCTCCTGCCCAAGCGCCGCTTCGGCATTCGTAAAGGCGAAGCCACGGTGGTGTTTCACTCGCCGCTGGATCCAAAACAGTTTGCCGACCGCGATGCCCTTCTCTCCGCCGTCCACGATTCCATCGAAAGCGCCCTTCCCGCCGAATACCGCCAGGTCACGTGATACTCACTACTGTCATCCTGAGCGCAGTATAGTGACTCGCTCGCGAGTCACTATGCGAAGTCGAAGGACCCCTCCATCCTCTGATCCTTCAACAGCCGTCACAAGGAGTTCTCGAAAAAAAAAGAATGTTGCTTGCGCAATGGTTGTGAACTATATATCGCCCTGCCGGAACGAAATGAGATAGCCCGCCAGTTCACTGGACGGGGAATACCACGTCATTGAAACGCCGTAGGCTGACCTACTTCTTTCTTTCCACCAGAAACTGCGCCAGCGCCTTCAGCGTTGCCGCACGCTGCCCGAAACTGTCCAAAGAGCCGCACGCCGATTCCACCAGCGCATCCGCCTTCTTCAGCGATTCGGGCACGCCGTAAAGAGCCGGGTAGGTCGCCTTTTCCGTGGCCGTGTCCTTGCCTGCGGTCTTGCCCAACTGCTCGGAAGACTGGGTGACATCGAGCACGTCGTCCACGATTTGAAATGCCAGGCCGATGGCACGGCCAAAGGCGCGCAGCCTCTCAATCTGCTCTTCCTTGCCGCCGGCATAAATTCCGCCCGTCACCAGGCAGGCGGTGATGAGCGCGGCGGTCTTGGAATTGTGAATGTATTCCAGGGTGGCGGCGTCGGCGCGCTTGTGCTCGGCTTCCAAATCCATCACCTGGCCGCCAATCATGCCGTCCACTGTGCCGGTGGCGTGCGCGATTTCCTCGATAATGTGTACCCGCTGCTCCGCCGGACAGCGCAGCCGCGCCAGCACTTCATAGGCGTAGGTCTGCAACCCATCACCGGCCAGGATCGCGGTCGCTTCTCCGAAAGCTTTGTGGCAGGTGGGTCGCCCCCGCCGCAGATCATCGTTGTCCAGGGCCGGCAGGTCATCGTGGATCAGAGAATAGGTGTGCAGCATCTCCAGCGCGGCGCCCAGTTCTTCCACGCCAGCGGGCAGGGAACCGGCCACCAACCGTGCCGCTTCCAGACACAGGATGGGCCGCAGCCGTTTGCCGCCGGCAAACACGCTATGCCGCATCGCCTGGTGAATTGAGGTCGGGTACTGCGTGCCCGGCGGCAACAGTTTTTCCAGCGCCGCGTCCGCCACGCGACGCCCTTCGTCCAGGGTTTGTTGAAGCATTCGCTGTTGAGTATAACAAGGGCGCCCCGTGCTTTTGGCCATCCGCATTTATGATTGGATCGGAGGCGCGCATGCCCCAGTTCATGCCCGCCGTGTTCTTCGGTTACGGTAATCCCCCATAAACGCCCAGCTTCATAACCCGTACATCAGGTCGCGTAGTTCGGTGTGCAGGATTGGATCTTGGAGCAGGCACCTGCTAACTAGCCGGTAAGAATACTGTCGCCGTGCCCAAAACCGTTGAAATTCCAAGCTCCTGGTTGACATTTTCGATAGCGATGTCCCACTCCCGTCGAGTTGTGGGAGAATGGGGATCTCCTGTGAAATACAAGTTCACCAAATACGCATCCACCTTCGCGATTTCGCGTAGGAAATACAGAAACGCGATGCGGTTTGCTGATTGGTATAGCCTGCCCATCCAGTCGGTATTGGGGCTTGCTCCCACCCATGCTTTAGTCTGAGCTATCGAAGAGCGGATGAGCGACACCGATTCCATTGAGGCAGCACAGCCATTTCCGTAAACCTCCGAAACATGGCTTTTCGCCTCAAGAAGAATGCAACCACCGCTGCTGAGACGTGCAAGTGCGTCCCAACAAGGCCCACCTCTCGGCCAAAAGGCGCGCAGTTGTGGAGCGAGACGGCCCGCACCAACTACCTTCAAGAACTCCCCATCTCGGTATTCGGAATACCTGTCCGCAGCGAGAGGCGAGACCCACGAGATACCTGAGCGGTCAGCGCTGAAGGACTGGAAGGCGTCGAAAATCGCGGAGGCCAGTTCCGCTGTGCGCTCGTTCACGTAGGTCTGAATCTGTCGCT
>DATGGJ010000367.1:0-5390 GCA_035308585.1 Terriglobales bacterium | reverse complement strand
ACCGGCTGCATGTAAAGCGTGATGCCGGAAACCTGCGCCAACTCCGGCGTAAGGCGGCGAATGATCTCAGACGCGCTGGCCGTGCGCTGGTCGTGAGGCTTCAGGTTAATCTGAATGCGCCCGCTGTTGGGCGTGGCGTTGATGCCGTCCACTCCGATGAATGAGGAGAGGCTTTGCACATCGGGATCTTTCAGGATGATGCGCGTGAGTGCCTGCTGGCGCTCCGCCATGGCGGAGAAGGATACCGTCTGTGGCGCTTCCGAGACGCCCAGGATTACGCCCGTGTCCTGCACCGGGAAGAACCCTTTGGGCACCACCACGTAAAGCCATAAGGTGAGCACCAGCGTGCCCGCGGTAACCATCAGGGTGGCGGTCTGATGGCGCAGCACCCAGGTCAGGGTACGGCCGTAAAAATGGATCACGCGGTCGTAGAAGTTTTCGGAGGTGCGGTAGAAGCGGGTATGCCGTACATCTTTCGTGGGCCGCAGCAACTTGGCGCACATCATGGGCGTCAGGGTCAGCGAGACCACGGCGGAGACGAGAATGGTAACCGCCAGGGTGATGGCGAATTCGCGGAACAGCCGCCCGACAATATCGCCCATGAAGAGCAGCGGGATGAGCACCGCGATGAGCGAGACGGTCAGCGACACAATGGTGAAGCCGATCTGCCCCGAGCCCTTGAGCGCGGCTTGCAGTGGCGGCTCGCCATGTTCCAGAAAGCGGTCAATGTTCTCGATCATCACGATGGCGTCGTCCACCACAAAGCCGGTGGAAATGGTGAGCGCCATCAAGGTGAGATTGTTCAGGCTATAGCCCAGCAGGTACATCACCGCGAAGGTGCCGATCAGGGAAAGGGGCACGGCCACGCTGGGAATCACGGTGGCTGAAAGATTGCGCAGGAAGATGAAAACTACCATCACCACCAGAGCGATGGACAGCATCAACTCGAACTGCACGTCCTTCACCGAGGCGCGGATGGTCTGGGTACGGTCGGTGAGGATGTCAACCTTTACCGAGGAGGGCAGGGAGGACTGCAGCATGGGCAGCAGCTTCTTGATGCTGTCCACCACGCTGATAATATTGGCTCCCGGCTGACGCTGAATGTTGACAATGACCGCGGGGTCGAGATTCATCCAGGCGGCCTGATTGGTGTTTTCCGCGCCGTCCAACACGGTGGCCACGTCGGAAACTCGCACCGGAGCGCCATTGCGGTAGGCCACGATAATGGAGTGGTAGTCGGCGCTGGAGAGCAGTTGGTCGTTAGCTCCGATGGTGAATGACTGGCGGTGGCCGTCCAGTTCCCCCTTGGCCTGGTCCACGTTCGCGGCAGCCAGGGCGGTGCGCAGATCTTCCAGGCTCAAACCATAGGAAGCCAGCGCGGTGGGATTGGCCTGTATGCGCACCGCCGGCTTCTGTCCTCCGCTGATGGAAACCAGACCCACCCCGGGCAGTTGCGAGACCTTCTGCGCCAGAGCGGTGTCCGCCAGATCCTCCACCTTGGAGAGCGGCAGCGTGGGAGAAGTCAGACCAAGAGTGAGAATGGGGGCGTCAGCGGGATTCACCTTGCTGTAGATGGGCGGGTTGGGCAGGTCGCGCGGCAGATAGGTTCCGGCCGCATTGATGGCCGCCTGTACCTCCTGCTCCGCCACGTCAATGTTCTGCGACAGATTGAATTGCAAAGTGACGATGGAGCTGCCAAACGAACTGGTGGAGGTCATCTGGCTCAGCCCGGGGACCTGTCCGAACTGACGCTCCAGGGGGGCCGTAACAGAAGAAGCCATGACCTCGGGGTCAGCCCCGGGATAAAAGGTCACTACCTGAATGGTGGGGTAATCAACTTCGGGCAGCGCCGAGACCGGCAGCTGCCGGTAAGCCACCAGGCCCACCAACAGCACGCCGATGGTCAGCAGCGTGGTAGCGACCGGACGTAGGATGAATAGCCGCGAAGGAGTCATGGCGCAAGGTCTTGCTCCGGATGGGCGTCGGATTCCGCGTTAAGATTGCTGCGATTTCGGAAGACGACTTTGCTGCCGTTCTGCAGTTTATCCTGGCCGTCAGTAACCACCACTTCCCCGGGCGAGATGCCCTGGGCGATGGCGGTCACATTGCCCTGGGTAAGGGCCAGCGTTACCGCCCGCACCTCAACCGTGTTGTTGCCCTTGACCACGTAAGCAAAGGTGCCCTGGGGGCCGCGCTGCACCGCGGCGGCCGGCACCAGGGTGGCGTTCTTGCGCACCTCCAGCAGCAGACGGATGTTCACGAACTGATTGGGCCAAAGTCCGCGTTCGTGATTGTCGAAAATGGCCTTAAGCTTGCCCGTGCCGGTGGTCTGATCAATCTGGTTGTCAATGGTAAGCAGCGTGCCCGTAGCCAGCCTGGTCTGGTTGTCCCGGTTGTAAGCCTCCACTCTCAGCGTCCCCGCTCGCATGTGCTGGGCAACCGCCGGAAGGCTGTCTTCCGGAAGGGTGAAGATCACCGCGATGGGTTGCAGCTGCGTGATCACCAGCAGGGGATTGGTGTCATTGGCGTGCACCATGTTGCCCCGGTCCACCAGGCGCAGGCCCACTCGTCCATCCACCGGTGCGGTGATGTGGCAATAGATCAGGTTCAGCTTGGCGTTTTCAATGGCGGCCTTATCGGCATTAACCGTGCCCTGCAGCTGGCCCACCAGCGCATCTTGCGTGTCCACCTGCTGGTGGGAAACGATCCCAGCCGCCACCAGGCCCTGGTAGCGTTGCAGATCCAGTTGCGCATTCTTCAGTTGCGATTGGTCTTTCAGCAGCGTAGCTTGCGCCTGGTCGAGCGCCACCTGGTAAGGCCGCGGATCAATGATGGCCAGCAGGTCGCCCTTTCTGACTTCCTGGCCTTCGCGAAAGACTACCTGCACCAGTTGACCGTCAACCCGGCTCTTCACCGCGACGGTATTGAAGGCCGTCACCGAGCCCAGGCCGGTCAGGTATACAGGAAGATCGCGGCGTTCCACCGTCGCCACCGACACGGGGACGGTTTGCGGACCCTGGAAACCTCGGCGTGCAGCGTTCACCCTCGGGTTAGCGTTGCCGCAGTTGGCCAAACCGGCGCAGATAAGCAGAAATAGGACGAGAGGGGCACGGCGGCGAATGGAAGCGTGTTTTCCGAAGTTCACGTCGGACCTGTGGTGTGTGGCCGCTGCCGGGGCTCAGCAAGTTTCTACACCTATGCTTAATTTAGTACTTCTGAAGCGAACCCAAGCGGCGGCTCCCTTAGTTTCTTGCCGCGCACACGTAGCCGGCGCCGCGCACCGTCTTGATATAGTCACTGCCGCGGCCGGCTACGCCCAATTTCTTGCGCAGGTTACTTACATGCATATCAATGCTGCGCTCGTATGGAGAAAAAGACCGCTGCAGAGCTACGCGTACCAGTTCTTCACGGCTCACCACGCATCCCGCGCGGCGCAACAGCAGTTCCAGAACCGTAAATTCGATTACCGTGAGCCGCGCCGATTTGCTGGCCGTTCGCACGGTGCGAGTTGCGGTATCCAGTTCAATTTCGCCCACGCGCATGATGCTCGATTGATCCGCGGCGAGCGGCCACTCTTCGCTCGAGGTCACTACCGAAGCTAATTCGCGATTCACGTTGAATATTGTTACAGCAGTGCGGGGCGAGTGGCTGTAAAGAAGTGTAACTTGTTCTTTACAAAACTTTACGTTGCCTGGACCTGATTTAAGCTGGCCATAAATGTGCGCAGAACGTGCGCCTTGAGGCCGTCCGGGATTGCAATGTTTTGAAACAGGTTACTGGTTCTGAGGTGGTGGACCCTCTGCGACGGATGCTCGCGTCAGGTGGCCTGCGGCGTGCACATCAATGGTTACTTTGTCGCTCACTCGCAGGATGAAGGTGCTGGGGTTTTTTAGACCCCACTGAACGTACGGCACGATAAAGCGGACATCCGCGGACGCCTGATCGTGGCTAACCTGCACGGGCATGGTGACCTTCATCGGGTGTTGCTGGCCGTGCAGAGCCATCAGCCCCTGCAGTTCCATTTGCGACGTTCCCTCTGGCGCAAGCCTGCCGCTGACGTGCTGGGGAGTGAAGACGATTTCCGGATATTTCTGGTCTTCCAGTATCTGCCGGTGCATGCGCCGGTCGCGGCCATTGTTGCCGCTGTTGCCGGAAGTGGCATCCACCACCAGCGAACCGCTGGCGTCACCCGTGGCGGGATTGAATCGTATGCTGCCGCTCCTCATCTGAAAGGTGCCATGTACCGTATGCAGAATGTCGCCCAGGGTGAAGGTCACATGGCTTTGCGCCGGGTCGAGCTGGAACACCATCTCTTGCGCGTTAGCAGCCGCTGCTGAAAGCGCCACACCCAGTAGCACCGCGCCCAAGCTGGCTAACCGTTTTAGCAGTGTAGGGCTCATTTGTGATTCAGCATCGCTCTTTGAACAGTCATGCAGTTAAGAGTCGCCATCCCAGGTTAAGGATTCCACTAATTCCAAAATCCTTCGGGCTCAAGGCGCCCACGTGCACCGCCAGCAGGCGGGCAAACAGGCCGGGCCGCCGGGAAAAGGCGCGCAGCGCCCGATCACGCATCCAGGAATGCCTATCCATCAGCAGCATGGAACGGCCCAGGAGGTGCGGCAGCCCGGCAATCTCCTGATGGGCGGCAGCATAGAGCGAGAGGTCGCCGGCCGCCAATGCCTGCCCCAGTGCGCTGGCCTGACGAAAAGAAATTGCCAGACCCTCACCGGTTATGGCATCCGCGGAACCAGACGCCTCACCGATGAGCACAATATTGTCAGCCATTACCGAGTTCAGGCGGCGGGTCACGGTCATGGCGCCTTTCACCGGCGTGCTGCGCGGAGCGGATTCAAGTCGCGCCCACAGCTCGGGGAAATGGGCCAGGGCAGTGTCGAAAGAGGCGAAGCGTGCCCGGGAAATCAAGGCTACGCAAATTTCATCGGACCCAATCGGCGTGACGTAGGCCTGGCGGCTCTCGCCCCAGTAAATTTCCACGAACTCCGACCAGGGTTGGATTTGAAAATGCTGCCGCAAGCCGATACGGCGTTCGTGGTCACGCCCCCTGGTCAGCCCCGCCCACTTGCGTACCCGCGAGTTCTGGCCGTCGGCGCCCACGATCCAGCGGCAATGCAGGACCTGCTCGTTCACTTCGACCTCGCCGCTTTTTACATTCGAAACGCGCGCGCCCCAGAGCAGGCGAACGCCCAGCGCGGCAGCCCGTTCCGCCATCCGGCCGTGCAGGAGGGTGCGCCGAATCCCGAGGCCGGCGCCGCAAGGGAAGTCAGCTTCCACCGCGGCCTCGCGGCCGATAAAGCGGATGCCGCGGAACCGCCCCGTGTCGCAGCCCTCCAGCGAGACGCCTAATTCTGCCAGGGCTTGCAGCGAATCGG
>DATGGJ010000366.1:0-11192 GCA_035308585.1 Terriglobales bacterium | reverse complement strand
TCCGTGGCCACGGCGCCCAGCGCCACGAACACGATGCTGAAGCCCAGGATGAACATCAACGAGCTGCGCATCACCCTGGGCATCAACCCTTTGCCGCCCAGGCGCAGCTCCTCCACCCCGACTCCCGATATCAACGACACGTACCCGGGGACCAGGGGCAAAACGCAGGGCGAGAGAAAGGAAACCAGCCCCGCCGCAAACGCCGCAATGGGCGATACCGAAGACATTGTGTCTATTCTATTTGCCCCCGCGCTGCTTGGCTATTGGCCGCGCAACAAGTGTGTGGTGGGCCTCCCCCCCTGCGGCTGGCGGGCGTACCCCAATTAGAGATGCAACCTTGTCCGCCATTGTTACACTTTTAAATCGGGGCACAACGTCGTAGCGCGCTCCCGGCGGCTGTCACGCGGGCGTCTCGCCGCGTATCCGGCCGGCAAGATGCCGGTGCTACCGCCGCGGTTGAGCCTCCATTTCCCGCCGTGGTAGCATCAAGGTTTTGGCAGGCTCTCTGCCAGACGCCTTGTACTCCGCCTCTTTATACCGACGGCCTGTTCCGCCTTGGCGGCCGGCTTCTGGCAGTACCCGAAGGAGTCATTCGTGAAAACCTACGAAGGCGCGAATATCCGCAATGTTGCGGTAGTCGGCCACGGACATGCAGGCAAGACTTCGGTGGTTTCCGCCATGCTCTACACCAGCGGCGCCACCCAGCGACTGGGGCGGGTAGACGATGGCACCGCCGTCACCGACTACGATGAGGAGGAAGTTGCCCGCCAGATGTCCATCTCCGCCGGGCTTGCCTTCGCCGAATGGGGCAAGACCAAAATCAACCTGGTGGACGCGCCCGGCTTCAATATGTTCGTGCATGAGGCCAAGATGGTCATGCCTGCCGTGGAATCGGCTCTGGTTGTGGTGGACGGCGTGGCCGGCGTGGAAGTGGTCACCGAGCGGGTGTGGAATTATGCCGACGAGTTCCACCTGCCCCGGGTGATTGTGGCCAGCCGCATGGACCGCGAGCGCGCCGATGCCACTCGTGTACTGGAATCGCTGACCTCAGCCTTCGGCCGCACCGTCGTGCCCCTGCAGTTGCCCATCGGCAGCGAAAAGAACCTCAGCGGCATCATTGACCTGGTCCGCATGAAGGCCTACACCTACGACATGGGCGGCAACGGCAAGGGCAAGGAGGGAGAAATTCCCGCCACCCTCGCTTCCGCCGCCCAGGAAGCCCACGAAAAGCTGGTGGAAATGATTGCCGAGGGCAATGACGCCCTCATGGAGGAGTTCTTCGACAAGGGCACCATCCCCGAAGAACACCTCATCCCCGCGCTGCATGAGGCCATCCGCGAAGACCGCATCTTTCCCGTGCTCTTCGCCTCCGGCCTGGGCAATATCGGCACCGATAAGCTCATGGATTTTCTGGTGGACTACAGTCCCGCACCCACCGAGCGCGAGCCGGTGAAGGGCACGGCTGCTCCCAATAACGGCGAGCCGCCGGCGCGCAAGACTGCCGATTCCGAGCCGGTTTCCTTGTTTGTGTTCAAAACCGTTTCCGACCCCTTTGCCGGGCGCATCTCCTACTACAAGGTCTTTTCCGGCGTGCTGAAGAACGATGCCACCCTGCAGAACTTCACCCGCAACACTTCGGAGAAGCTGGCCCACATTTCTGTGATGCAGGGCAAGACTGCAGTGCCTGTGAACGAGCTCCACGCCGGCGACATTGGTTCCGTCGCCAAGCTCAAAGACACTCTCACCGGCGACACCCTGGGTGATAAGTCCGCTGCTATCCAGTACCCGAAGGTTAGCCTGCCCGAACCCGCCATCACCTTCGCCGTGGAACCCAAAACGCGAGCCGATGAAGACAAGCTTTCCAATGGCATCCATAAGGTCATGGAAGAAGACGCCATGCTGCGCTTCTTCCGCGACGAGCAGACCAAGGAATTCCTCATCGCCGGCACCGGCCAGCAGCACATTGAAGTCATCGTTTCGAAACTAAAAAAGCGCTACCACACCGAGGTCAACCTTAAGGCGCCCAAGGTACCCTACCGCGAGACCATCCGCGGCAAGGCCGACGTCCAGGGCCGCCACAAGAAGCAGACCGGGGGCCACGGCCAGTACGGCGACTGCAAAATCAAGATGGAACCTCTGCCCCGCGGCGGGAATTTCGAGTTCGTCAACGACATTTTCGGTGGCTCCATTCCCCGGAACTTTATCCCTGCCGTGGAGAAGGGCATCGTGGAAGCCGCCCAGCGCGGCTATCTGGCCGGCTTTCCGGTGGTGGATTTCCGGGTGATCCTCTACGACGGTTCCTACCATGACGTGGACTCCAATGAACTTTCCTTCAAAATGGCCGGCCGCATCGCCTTCAAGAAGGCCATGGAACTGGCCAAACCCACGCTGCTGGAGCCCATCATGTCGGTGGAGATTACCGTGCCTGACGAATTTGCCGGCTCCATCATGGGCGACCTCAATGGCCGCCGGGGCCGAATTCAGGGCATGGACAACAAGGGCGGCAAGACCATCGTCAAAGCTCAGGTGCCGATGGCGGAAATGCTGACCTACGGCGCCGACCTGACTTCCATGACCCAGGGCCGGGGCAGCTTCAACATGGAAATGTCGCACTACGACATCGTCCCCCAGGCTCTGCAGGAGAAGATCATCACCCAGGCCAAGGCCGAGCGCGGCGAAGTGGTGGAAGTGGAAGAGTAAGTTTGTGGCGCGGGCGCCCTCGCCCGCGGCCTTTTCGGAGGAACCCATGCGCGCTGATCGCGTTGAACTTTCCTGGGATCCAGCCAAATCAAATTGGCTGCTTCGCATCGTTAGCGGCGAGGAAGTCATCCGCCGACACTGCTCTCTTCCCAAAGACGCCGACCAGCAGACGCTTCGTTCCGCCGCCACGCAAACCCTGCGCGACGAAGGCTACGAAGCCGAGGTCGCCACCCTGAACATCAACCGCTAGTTTGTGGCGCGGACCTCGCGCCGGGACGCTGGCTTACTCCAGCGGAATGCGATAGATATTGCGGCGGGTGGTAGTGCGGACAAACGCATAGACCGAAGAGTTCAGAGCCGATGCCAGATTGTGCCGCACCGTCATTGCTCCCTTTATTTTTAGTGCATCGGCATTTGTCGTCAGCCCGCCGGCGGGCAAAGCCGGGAGCTCGGAGCCGGGTTGAATCGGGAAGGCGTAGTTGACCTGATCCGCCTGTTGTGCAAAAGCCACGTAGAAAAGCTTGTCCTCTGCGTCCCAGCGCGGTCGGCAGAGGGACATGCAAATTGTGACCGGAGTGCCGGAGCCGACAGGGAAGGCCATCACGGCGTAAGGATGCTCCTCGTCCGAACGGCGCGCCGTGGCCACAGCCCAGCGGCCGGAAGGCGACGTCTCCACAAAATCAAGCACCTTGGTCTGCGTGATCTTCCTCTGTTCCGTGCCATCGAGCTTCATGCGATACAGAAAGTTCGATGGACCCTCCTGGCCCCGGAAAATCAGGTCGTTATCGGGCAAGAAATGTACCGAATCTTCCTCGCTGCCATGCGTGAGCTGCGTGGGGGAGGAACGATGGCTTGCCGCTGCCAGCCAGACGTGCGAGTGGCGCGTTTGGTCCTGCTGCACGAATGCGATCCATTTACCGTCCCGGGAAACGGAATATTGGTCCATGGAGTAACCGGGCAGCACACGCTCGCTCTGGCCGCTGGCCAAATCCGTCTTCCACAATTCGGCGGGTCCTAGGCCGACCTCCATCAGGAAGTAGAGCAGCCTGCCGTCGGCCGAGAAGCGAGGGGCGCCCGCGCTGCCCTCGGAAGAGATCTGCCGGTCGCCGCGCTGATCGTGCACCCAGACAGTGGAGTCGTCCGTGCCTACCGAGGTCAGCAGCGATTTGCCGTCGGCGGCCATTTCGATGCCTTCCTCCTCCGTGGGTCCGGAGGTTAGCTGTTCCGGTTGCCCGTCTGGGAAGCGCTGCCGCCAGATGTGATACTTGCCGCCGTGGTGAGAATTGATGAACATCCAGTTCCCATCCTTGGACCAGGCGCCTGCCAGGCAGGCGGCGCCCGGCGGCCCAACTTCTCTGGCCGGGCCGCCTTCAAAGGGCACCACGCGACAAGGCAAAAGCTCGCCCAGCCGATTCATTTCCACCACCAGCACCCAGCGGCCATCAGGAGAGAGATAGGCATGATGCGCCATGCTGCGGTCACCCGGCGGAACATAGACGTCACGGCTATGGCCACGCGCTTCGTCGCTGGTGATCACGGCCATGTGCAGCCCTTCCTTGATCTCAGAAAACAGCAGCCGCTTGCCGTTTTCAATCCAGGTCAGCGAGGAAGAGTTGGGCAGCATGAGGTGGGGCTCGCCGCCGAGTACCGGCACCACCCAGGTATCCCAGGGATCCACGGTGCCGTACGCGATGCGGCTGCCGTCAGGAGAAAACACCGGGCTCAACTTCATGCGGCCATCATGCGTAAGCTGCACCGGTTCCCCATCGGGCAGTAGCTTGACGTAAACATCGCCCGTGGAGAGAAAGGGATCGTCACCGCGGATAAAGGCCAACATTCGTCCATCCGCGGAGAGCGCGGGATACACGGCAGAGTCGGTAAAGAACGTAAGCTGCTGCCACTGGGTGGCGGCGGGAGCAGCCGGCTTGCGGAATAGGTAAATGAAAACGCCGGCAAGCACCGCCACCAAGAAGAGCAGGCCTGCGGACACCCACGCCACCCGATGTCCGCCGCGCCTGCCGGGCGCCGGCAGAAGCGTGGCGGTCTTCCCCGATTCACTGTCCCGCTTCAGCCGCTTCAGGTCCGAGCGCACCTCGGCCGCCGATTGGTACCGCAGTTCCCGGTCTTTTTCCAGGAGCTTTCCCAGGATGCGCTCCATCTCCGGTGGCAATTTCGGATTGACTCGACTGACCGGAGCCGGGTCGCGGTTCAAAATCGCGTCGAAGATCACCGCGGTGCTGTTCCCGCTGAACGGCGCTTGACCAGCGAACATTTCATACAGCACCGCTCCCAGCGAGAACAGGTCGGAGCGAGGGTCCAGTTCCTCACCGCGCGCCTGCTCGGGGGACATGTAGGCCACCGTGCCCAGCGCCGTCCCTGGACTGGTCAGGTTAGGATCGCCCATGCTGGCGGTGCGGTCTGAGGCTCCCATGACCGTAGCCATGCGCAAGCTTCGCGCCAGTCCGAAGTCCAGCAGCTTGGCTTGGCTGTGCTCAGTCAGAAAAATATTGGAAGGCTTCAGGTCACGGTGCAGGATGCCTTTGCTGTGCGCGGATTGCAGGGCGTCACTCAGCTGGATGCCGAGTTCCAGGGCCATTTCCAGCGGCAGAGCCCCGCGCCACAGCCGCTGTTGCAGGGTTTCGCCGCGCAGCAGTTCCATGGCGATGAAATACTCGCCTTCGTGCTCGCCTACGTCGTAGATGGTGCAGATGTTGGGATGGTTAAGCGCTGATGCGGCGCGCGCCTCCCGCTGCAGGCGCTCTCGCGCTTGCGCGTCGCGCTGGTTTTCCGGCACGAACTTGAGCGCCACCTCGCGGCCCAGGCGGGTGTCCTCGGCGGCATAAACCACTCCCATGCCGCCCTGCCCCAGTTTGCCAGTTACGCGATAGTGGGAGACAACATCCCCAAGCTGCATGCTTGCGCTCCCCTAATTTCGCGTAATCCTGACGTTTGCCGCTGCTCTTGTCAAATTCTGCCCGGATGGTCGAGAACCACTTTCTACTGTCATCCCTAGCCAGTCCGCCCGAGCACAGCGAGGAAGGTGAGTCGGGGGACCTTGCGTTTCCACAGCAAATCACACCTTCAACTCCACCACCGTGGCTCCCCCGCCGCCCTCGTTCTGCGGCGGTTCGCTCACCGACGCCACCTGCGGATGCTTTTGCAGCATCTGCCGCAGTGACTTCCTCAGAATCCCCATGCCGCTGCCGTGGACCACGCGCACCCGCTGCAGGCCGGCCAGGAAGGCCCGGTCAACGAACTTTTCCACCGCGCTGGTGGCCTGGTCCACGGTTTGACCGATCACGTTGATCTCCGAAGGCGCGTTCAGGTCTTCCCTTTCCAGCTTCACCGAAATTCCCCGCGCCCGCGCCGCCAGCACGGGATTGTCCGCCGCCCGCGCCAGCACCTGCGCAATGTCGTCGTGCGGCACCCGCATCTTCATGGTGCCGATTTCCACCTCGTACGCGCCGCCGTCCAGCTTGCGCTTCACCACCGCCGCCCGCCCCAATGACTTCAGCTTCACGGTATCGCCCTCGGCCACATGCTGCACCTCTTGCGGACGAGCGTGCGGATCGCCCACGTCCGCGCCCGTGTGGTGCGCCACTACCGCCGCGTCAAACTGCTCCTTGAACTCGCGCCGCAGCCGGGCGATGCGCCGCTCCGCATCCTTCGAGAGCTTCAGCGCCGCCGCCCGCTCCTGCACCGCCGCCACGGTCTCCCGCACCTGATACTCGAAATCGCGCAGCACGCTTTCCAGCTTCTTCTCCATCTCCCGCACCCTGGCACGCTGCTCCTTCATGCCCTCTGTTTCCAGGCGCTCCCGCTCCCGCGCCAGCTCCTGCTCCCGGGACTGCAGTTTCAGGCGCTCGCCTTCCGCCTCGCGCAATTCAGCGTGCAGGCGGTCCAGAAACCGCCCTACGTCCTGCGCCTGCGTGCCCAACCGCGCCCGCGCCGCTTCGATGATGGATGGATTCAGCCCCAGCCGCTGCGCGATGTTGATGCCGGCCGAAGCGCCCGGCACTCCCACCTTCAGTTCGTAGGTAGGCTGCAAGGTGCGCTCGTCGAAGCCCACCGCCGCGTTCAGTACCCCCGCGGTATTTGCCGCATAGACCTTGAGCGAGGTATGGTGCGTGGAAATGACCGTCAGCGCTCCCAGCTGTCGAAAATTGTCCGCTATGGCTACAGCCAGCGCCGCGCCTTCCTCAGGATCGGTGGCGGAACCCAGCTCGTCGAGCAGCACCAGCGATTCCGGCGTCGCGGTGCGCGAGATGAAATCAATGTTGGTGACGTGCGCGGAAAACGTCGAAAGGTTCTGCTCGATGGATTGGTAATCGCCGATGTCCGCCAGCACCGCGTCAAACACCGGCAGCTCCACCCGCTCCGCTGGCACCGGCATCCCCGCTTGCGCCATCAGCACCAGCAGCCCGATGGTCTTGATGGCGACCGTTTTCCCGCCCGTATTCGGCCCGGTAATGATCAGTTGCGTCGGGACAGCCGCCCTTTCGCCAGGCTCAGGGCAGGCTCTTGCCTGTCCAGGCGAGCGCTGCTCGCCCGCTCCGGAGGGTTCGCCTCCCAGTTCCACGCTAATGGGCACTACCCGCCGGCCCTTGGCCTTTAAGGTCCGCTCCAGTAAGAGATGGCGTGCATTAATCAGCACCAAGCTCCGTGCCGCCTCAGCTGGCGCCGGAACGGAGTCCTGTCCTCCCGAACGGGCGGGACGCCCGCTCGACAGCCGGCCAAAGACCGGCGCTACAAACTTCACCGCCACACACTCGTAATCCTGCGCCAGGTGCGCCTTGGCAAACTGCAGCTCCAGTTCGCCTAGGGTGTCGCAGGCCAACAGAATCGCGTCCGCCACCCTGCCGACCCGCGCGGTCATCTCCAGCAGGATGCGGTGAATCTCCGCCAGTTCTTGTTCCAGCAATCGCACCAGTTCATTGTTCTGCTCGATAGTCTCAAGCGGCTCCACGAATACCGTCTGCCCGCTCGAGCTCACGCCGTGGACTACGCCATTCACCCGCCGCTTCTGCTCGCTCTTCACGGGAATCACGAAGCGCTCGCCGCGAATGGTGACCAGTTCTTCCTGCACCACGCCACCCTCTGAAAGCCGCCGCAAATACCCCTGCAGTGACTCGTGAATCAGCCGTTTTTGCTTTTCGATTTCCCGGCGGATGGCGGCCAGTTGTGGGGAAGCGCGGTCGTCGAGAGTGCCATCGGGCAGAATTTTGTTGCGAAAAAACCGCAGCAGCTCAGTGAAATCCACAATGCCGGCGGAGAGCTTCGCGATTTCGGGCCAAGCCGAAATTGCCTGAGCCCAGACGCCCTCGGCTGGGCTCGCAGGCAAGGCTGCCCGCGCCACACCTTTCATGTCCGGGGGTTGCAGCGCGATTTCGCGCCACTCCGCGGCGCGGTCCACCACGGCAATGATCTCGCGCAGTTCGCCCCCTTCCAGCGCCGCGCCTTCAATTCGCGCTTTCTGCACCAGCAGGCCGGGATCGCTCAACCCGGAAAACTCGAAACGCCCTCCCCTACGGCGGAATTCGCGAATCTCTTCCGTCATCTGCTGCTGGCGCTCAATCCAGGCCCTGTCAGGAGAAGGCGCCAGCGCCGCGATTCGCTCCTGCCCCAGCGGCGACCAGGCGTACCCCCGCAGCATTTCGCGCACGCCTTCGAACTCCAGTACGCGCGCGCTGCTGTGGTTTAGCGGGTCCGCCATGCTTTCTATGGTAAATCAACGTCGAGTTCACCACGGAGGCACGGAGGAGAACTTCTTTGCTGCGGAGCCACGCGGAAGGCAGATTCTGAATCGTTATTCTTCGATCGACCATGGTCGATTGCCCCAGGTTTTCAATCGTCAATCCTCAACCGTCAACTGTGTGATCCCCATCACACCCGCATGTTTACCGGGGTGTTAAGATTTCCCCATGGCATTTCCCGTCACCCGCATGCGTCGCCTTCGCCGCACCGAACCCCTGCGCACACTGGTGCGCGAAACCAGGCTTACCCCCGAAAGCTTCGTCTACCCCATGTTTGTCTGCCCCGGCGAGGCCGTGCGCAAGGAAGTACGCTCCATGCCCGGCGTGTGCAACCTGTCGGTGGACGAAGCGGTAAAGGAATCGCGGGAAGCCAAGTCCCTGGGTGTGCCTGCCGTCATCCTCTTCGGCCTTCCGGAAAAGAAGGATGAAGTAGCCACCGGGGCCTGGGCTGACGACGGTATCGTGCAGCAGGCCGCCCGCGCCATCAAGCGCGAACTCCCCGACCTGATCGTAGTGGGCGACGTCTGTCTGTGCGAGTACATGTCGCACGGCCATTGCGGAATCGTGAAGCGTGCGGGGGTGCCGCAATCTTTAGGCGCTGCCGCCGGGAAAGTGGTGGCCGTCAAAGCCAGGGACAAGACGTGCGCCGCCGCGACTCAGCCCGGTGCCGATTACGAAATCGTGAATGATGCCACCCTCGAGCTCCTCGCCCGCGCCTCGGTGTCGCTGGTACGCGCAGGCGTGGACATTGTCGCCCCTTCTGACATGATGGACGGCCGCGTGGCCGCCATCCGCAAGGCCCTCGACGAAGCCGGCTTCATCAACGCGCCGATTCTTTCCTACGCCGCCAAATTCGCCTCCGGTTTTTACGGCCCCTTCCGTGAGGCGGCCGACTCCACGCCCCAGTTCGGCGACCGCCGCAGCTACCAGATGGATCCCGCCAACCCGCGCGAAGCCATGCGCGAAATCGAACTCGACCTGGAGGAAGGCGCTGACATGGTGATGGTCAAACCCGCCATGCCTTACCTCGATGTCCTCGCTGCCGCCCGCGCCCGCTTCGAGGTGCCCTTGGCCGCCTACCAGGTCTCCGGTGAGTACGCCATGATTGAGGCCGCCGCCCGCAACAATTGGATTGACCGCGAGCGCGTGATGATGGAGTCGCTAACTTCCATCTGCCGCGCCGGAGCTGACATCATCCTCACCTACTATGCTAAAGACGCTGCCCGCCTTCTAGCCTGAGCTTATTTCCCGGACAGACCTGTGTGGGCACGAGCGCCTCGCCGCTTAGCGCAATTTGCTTCCCATCTGCGCCACATACGAAAAAAGGCGGCCCTTTCAGGCCGCCCTTCTCTTCAAACCGACTTACCGCTGTGGTTGAGGCGGCGTCTCCGACATCGGCGGATTCTGCTGCTGCTGTGGTGGGGCCGTCTGCCGCGGCGGGGTTTGCGGATTTACATTGCCCTGTCCCGGCATGGTTTGCGGCTGGGTCGTGGCCGGTGTTCCCGGATTTGCCCCGCCAGTCTGCCCGCTCAGCGAGCTCACCGTGATGTGATTTACCACCCGCCGACTGCCAGCATAGGAACCGGCTATGCGCTCGGCTGTTTGCTTCTGGTCGGGCGTCGCCACCGTCCCGGTCAGCTCCACTTCCGTATCGGTGACATTGGTCTGAATGTTCGTTCCAGAGAGTGTGCCCTGCTGTTGCAGAGCATTCTGAATTTCAGACTGGATTTGCGTCGCGCTCTGCGCCGTGCCCATCTGATTGTTCGGCGTTTGCACTCCCTGCTGCGTCATCCCCGGCTGGGTTTGGCCAGGCTCGGTCTGCGCGGTTCCCGGGCTCTGCTGAGCCTGAGAGTTCATGCCCGCCTGAGCGGAAGGGCTCTCCGCACCTTGCTGCTGGCTGTCCCTCTGCTCCGAACCGGTCATGCTCCCCGGCTGCTGGTTGCCTTGCTGCACTCCAGCCTGGGCTGACATGTTTCCGGCTTCGCTGCCTGCGGCGCTCGGCGCCGGCGTCTCTGCAGCTCCTGAGGTGGTGGCAGCCGCGTTCGGGTTCACCTTCAGTTTGGCATGCACTTTCTTCACGCCCGGCACCGACTTGGCCAACTCTTCGGCGTGCTTGCGGTCGGCTTTGGAAGCCACCGTCCCGCTCAGAGTGACTACGCCTTTCTTCGCTTCCACCTGCACGCCCTTCAGCGTCGGCTCGGTCGAAAGCTTCTGCTGCACCTGCTGCGCCAGTGCGTCGTTGTCCGGAGCGCTAGCCGCCGTACTGGGCGACGCCTGAGTTTGCTCCGGTCCCGTCGACTGGCCCTGGTCTGGAGTTGTGGAAGTCTGCGGTGCCTGTGGATTTGGCTGTTGCGTGGTGGGCGACTGGCTCGACGGATACTGTCCCGCCTGCGACCCCGCCTGGCCGGTCTGCGCCAGGCCGTAGCTGGTGGCTAATGCCAGTCCCAGAATTAACAGCAACGAATGTCTCTTCATACACCCTTTCTCCTCAAAGATTTGACGAATTTTGCGAGTCTCTGCTCGCGACGAAGGGAACGCCAGCGTAGCTTCGGCCGCTGCTTGATTAGCTCTTGAATTAG
Source organism: Terriglobales bacterium (assembly GCA_035308585.1). Taxonomy (GTDB): domain Bacteria; phylum Acidobacteriota; class Terriglobia; order Terriglobales; family Acidobacteriaceae; genus JAICWP01. The sequence goes on along the minus strand of DATGGJ010000366.1, from coordinate 160 downwards.
GTGCTCGATCGCCCTCTGGGTTTGCCCGCTCTGCGGAGCCGTTCTGCTTCCGTGCCGGCCCGAGTTCCCCCTTTGTCCGTGTCATCCAAAGCGAGGACTGCAAACCATCCCCCATCCGTCTCGAAACCACCCCTGCTCAGCCTGCCTCAATTGGCCGTTC
>DATGGJ010000365.1:0-1562 GCA_035308585.1 Terriglobales bacterium | reverse complement strand
TCGCTATCGTGTCCCACTGCTGAAACCGACATTCACGAGCACTGGACGGAGCTGGACGGGCACCGCATGCGCTTTCTGCATGGCGGTAAGGGCCCGCCGCTGCTGCTGATTCACGGACTGCTGGGCTACTCCTTCTCCTGGCGGCTGAACCTGCCGGTGCTGGCGCGGCGCTTCAACGTCTTTGCGCCCGACCTGCCGGGGACCGGCTTTTCGGAGCGCGTGCCGGGACTGGATTGCTCGATGGCGGCCATAGCCACCCGCCTGCTGGGCTTTCTCAGCAACCAGGGAATCGAGCGCTTCGACCTGCTGGGCACCTCCCATGGGGGCGCCGTCGCCATCATGCTGGCGGCGCAAGCCAGAGCTTCAGTGCGCCGGCTCATCCTGGTTGATCCCGCCCATCCCTGGTCGCATCCGCGGCCGGTGCTGATGAGGCTGCTCCGGCGGCCAGCCGGCGCGGGGCTCTTCCGATTACTGCTCCCGGGGCTCAAATTAACCCACGAACATTACCTGCGCCGCATGTACGGCGATCCCCGGCGCATGCCGCCGGGCACCCTGGCCGGCTACACCGCGCCTTTGACCGATCGCGGGGCATACGATTACGCGCTCTCCATCGTGAAGAGCTGGGGGGAGGACATGCGCCAGCTGGAAGCGGCGCTGCCCCAAATTGCCGATATCCCCACGTTGCTGATGTGGGGCAGCCGCGACCGGGTGATCGCGCCCGCTTCGGCGGCGCAGTTGCAGCGCCAGTTCCGCAATTGCCGGCTGGTGGTGATTGAGGGAGCCGGACATCTGCCTTATGAGGAGATGCCGGAGGAGTTCAACCGCGTGGTGATGGAGTTTCTGGAAGACAGATAATTGGTGGCCGCCCCCATCAGCTAATAGCTGATGTAGTAGCCGGAGCGGGAGCGGATGGTAATGCCAGGAGCCACAATCTTCACGGAGTGAAACTGGCCGGCGGCGAGACTGCCCACCGGACGAAATCCCACCACATATTGGCCGCGGAGTTCCGTTTCCAATTCGGCGAATATTCCGTGCCCCTGGGCATAGTTGCGCAGCAGAAAGACGTGGCCGCCGGTCGCAGCAGCAAGCTGCCGCAGGACGCGGTCACCAGGAAATTCCAACCGAGGGTTGTGCGCAGTGATGGAATAGACCGCAATATTCCAGCGCTGGAGGGCGGCGATGGCGTCGGCCAGGGTGGAGCGGCTGTAGTTGTCGTCGCCGTCGCTGAGCAGAAGCAGCAGGCGGCGGGCAGGGTTGCTCGAACCCAGCATGGCGGAGGCAGCAACCAGCGCGTCGTAAAGGGCGGTCTGGCCACCGAGTTGACCGGCGGAGAGGACGGCGCCCGGATCGCTTCCGCCTCCGGCCGCCTCGCGGGAGGCAAAGGCAAGAGTGCAAATTTGCTCGCTGCCATCGCCCTGCATGCGGCGCAAAAAAGCGAGCGCGGCCTGGCGCTGGGCGGCAAAACCGGGGCGCATGGAGTCGCTGGCGTCGAGCAGGAGGGCGACTCGCAGGGGCAGATCAGCAGCCGGCTGGAAGCTGGTAAGGGCGGCGGGAGCGCCGTT
>DATGGJ010000364.1:0-6068 GCA_035308585.1 Terriglobales bacterium | reverse complement strand
GGCCTCGCTAAACTCCTCGCTCGCCATAGTGGCCCCGTGGATGCCGTCGCGGCCCGTCTTGGCCCCCACATAAATCACCGGATTACCCTCGCCCGAAGCCTTGGCGTAGTAAATGTGTTCCCGCCGCACCAGGCCCAGGGCGAAAGCATTAACCAGGGGATTGCGCGAGTAGCAGTCCTCGAATTTGGTCTCGCCCCCCAGGTTCGGCACCCCAAAGCAGTTCCCGTACGAGGCAATCCCGCTGACCACGCCCTCCAGGATGGAGTGATTCTTGTGTATCTCAGCCTGCGTGGGGACAGCCGCCCTTGGCTGTCCGGCTCCCGGCTGCCCAGCTTTGATGGGCCCAAACCGCAGCGAGTCCATAACCGCTACTGGCCGCGCTCCCATCGTGAAGATGTCCCGCAGGATGCCGCCCACCCCCGTTGCCGCTCCCTGGAAAGGTTCGATAAACGATGGATGGTTGTGGGATTCAATCTTGAAGGCGCACGCCCAGCCCTCGCCAATGTCAATGATGCCGGCATTTTCCCCTGGCCCCTGCACCACCCGCCGGCTGCGCGTGGGCAGCCGCCGCAGGTGTACCCGCGACGATTTATAGGAGCAGTGCTCGCTCCACATCACGCTGAAAATCCCCAGCTCCGTAATCGTGGGTTCACGCCCCAGCAACTGGCGGATTTTGTCGTACTCCTCGGCGGTCAGGCCGTGCTCGCGCACGACCTCGGGCGTAATGGCTACAGCGCTCAGGACGGGGTTCATGATGTGGGCTCGCGGAAACTCTATTTTCTCATGGCCAAGCCGCCGGAGCACCGGCATCCTTATGGCGGGTCGGGCGTCCCGCTTTCGCGCCTTTCCCGTCCGCGGAAAATGTCAATTTCACGCTAGAACTACTGTCCCAACCGCCATCCCGCCGGCATCTATTTCCTGCGTAGACGGTCGTTTAGTCCTGCGACCGTTCTGAGGAGCCCCCCATGAAAGGCTTGTTTGCAGTACTTCTCATTGGGCTGCTCGGATGCGGCGGAGACCCCCACCGCTCCGCAACCGTTTCCGGAATAAACACAGCGCCTTTGTCGGTCAGCGGCTTCGTCAGCGCCATTCAGCTCACTACCTCCGCTACCAGTCTGGGCAGCAATTCGCTGGTCACGGTCGTTACCTTCATCCCGCAGCTCCCGCAGAACACTCCTCCCGCCGCCGTCACCTTTTGCGGAAACGTAGCCAGTCAGTTCGTGCCCAATAGCTTCGCCAGTGTTCAGTTCAAGCAGGGCTCGGGTTGTTCGACCCTGGTATCGCTGCTGCCCACGCCCTTTGTATCCATCAGCGGCACCGTCAGCATTGTTCAGTTGACCAACTCGAATAATTCGCTGATTACGCTGGTCACTTTTCTCCTGCCCACTCCGCAGAACGGATTCTCCGAAACCCTCGCCTTCTGCGGCAATGTGGCCGGCCAATTTGTCGTGAATGGAATGATGACCGTGAGCTTTACCCAGGGCCAGGCCTGCTCAAATATCGTTTCGGTGACGCCGGTCTAATTTGCAGAGGAGGAAACGGAGAAACCTGTCCGCCCTTCCCGGCATCGTAGAAGGGTAATTAACGTAGTGATGTCCTGATCCTCGGGACAGCTCAGGGACCCGTCAACCAGCGGTGCCCTGGGCGCCCCCAGTGGGGTCAGGCCGCCGGCTCTTCCGCTTCCCATTCGTGCCCGCATTTCTGGCACACCCAGCGCAGCTCTTTAAAAAAGGGCAGAGGTACGCTTAGCATCAGCCAGGATAGAAAGGTCACCCAGCGGTTGCGGTCCTGGTAGGAGATATTGAGCGAGTCGCAGTTCGGGCATTGCGGCTGTTCGTAGAGTTCGCCTTTTTCCGAAAAAAATACGGCAGGGATGCCGTCATTCAGAACTTGCAGCGCTTTCTCGGCCGCCGCCTCCGGAACCTGCAAACGGATTCCTCCCACCGCTCCCGCCAGCAGCCAGTCCAGCCGCACGATGTTCTCGTTGGCCAGAAAACATGGGATGCCGGTCGAATCCAGCGCTCCCTTTGCCAGCAGCGCCTGCGGCAGGTCGCGAAAGCTGGCCACGGTAATCAGACGGGCGCTCATGCAATGCCTACTATCCCATGACCGCACGTCCGGGCTCAAGAACCCCACCCCCTGCCCAAGAAACGGCCGGCTTCTCGTGCGCATGCTCAACGGCCAGGGATTCTATAACACTCTCATCGCTCGAAATGACACGCGGCAAAAGCTCCGTCTATCATGGCAGCGATGAAGTCTGTGATCGTTGGCACCGCCGGACACATTGACCACGGCAAATCGGCCCTGGTCAAGGCGCTTACCGGCACCGATCCCGATCGCCTGCAGGAGGAAAAACGCCGCGGTATCACCATTGATATCGGCTTTGCCCATCTGGAACTGCCCTCGACTTCGGGCGAACCTCTCCGCCTGGGCTTCGTGGACGTGCCGGGCCACGAGCGCTTTGTGCGCAACATGCTGGCCGGCATTGGCGGCATTGACCTGGTGCTGCTCGTCATCGCCGCCGACGAATCCATCAAGCCTCAAACCCGCGAGCATTTCGATATCTGCCGCCTGCTGGGCATCGGCCGCGGCATTACCGTCCTCACCAAGTCCGACCTGGTGGACCGCGATACTCTCGAGGTTGTCCGCCTGGAAGTGGAGGAATTCCTGCGTGGCTCTTTTCTGGAAGGCGCGCCCATCCTTCCGGTAAGTTCCAAAACCGGGGCGGGCTTGCCGGAACTCAAGCAGGCTCTGGTCCAATCGGCGCAAGCGGTTCGGCAGCGTGATTCCGCCGCCCTTGCCCGCCTCCCCATTGACCGGGTTTTTGTCATGAAAGGCTTTGGCACGGTGGTGACCGGCACTCTTATTGCCGGCGCCATCCGCAAAGAAGAAGAGCTCGAGGTTTTTCCCGTGCAGAAAAGAGTGCGCGTGCGGGGTCTCCAGGTGCACGGACGGGCCGCCGAACAGGCCACTGCGGGCCAGCGCACCGCCCTCAATCTCGCCGGCTTGGATAAGGACGAACTGGCCCGCGGCATGATGCTCGTTCCTCCCGCCGCCCTTCGCACCACCAGCCGAATAGATGTTTCTCTCGCCCTTCTGCCTTCGGCGCGCCCGCTGAAGGACCGCGCCCGCGTCCACCTCCACGCCTACACTGCGGAGACCGTGGCTGAAGTCGTCCTCTACGGCGGCAGGCAGTTGACCCCGGGGCACTCCGGCTTCGCCCAACTGCGCACCGCTGATCCCCTCCTGCTTTTGCCCGGCGACCGCTTTATCCTGCGCCAGTTCTCGCCCGTGGTCACCATCGGCGGCGGAACCGTGCTCGATGCCGCTCCACTGGCGGGGAAAGGCTCAAAAGAAAAGGCGGAAGCGCTGCTCCCGGTTCTGGCCAAGGGGATCGCGCCCGAAATTTTACTCGCTCGCGTCGCCCGCCGCGGCCACTCCGGCCTGCTGCTCAGCGATGCCACCGCCGAAACCGGTTGGCGGCCGGCTGAAATCCAAGCCCAGGTCGCGCTGCTGAAATCTCAGCTGTTGCTTTTCGGCAATGTGCTGATCGCGGCCGATGCCTTTGCTCAGGCGCAAAGCGCGGCCCTAACCGCCATCCACGAGTTCCATCGCGCCAATCCCCTGGTGGCGGGCATCAGCAAGGAGGAATTGCGCGAGAAACTCGGCCTTCGCTCCGAAGTGTTCAGCGCCGTTGCCGACGCCCTGGTGCGGCAAAAGAAAATTGAGCTCTCCGGCGAGCAGGTGCGTGCCGCCGGCCGCACCATGGTGCTCAAGGACGAGGAAGCGGAATCCAAGCGCGCCATCGAGCAGGCCTTTGCCGCAGCCGGCCTCAAGGTGCCCGCGCTGAAAGATGTTTTGGCCGGCCTGCGCGTGGATAAAAGCCGCGCCCAGAAAATCGTTACCCTTCTGCTGCGCGACAGGGTGCTGGTTAAAATTTCAGATGACCTGGTGTTCCACCGCAGCGCGCTCGACGAATTACGGCAGCGGGTCGCCGCTCACAAGCCGAAGTCGGCAAGGATTGGCGTTGCTGACTTCAAGGATTTGACCGGCGTCAGCCGCAAGTACGCCATCCCCCTGCTCGAGTATCTCGACCGGGAACGAGTGACGCGGCGGGTGGGGGACGCGAGAGAGATTCTTTAACCACAGAGGGCACAGAGAATTTGCGATTTATTAATTTCTAGTTTGTAATTTTAGGTTGGTGCTTCCTGGCGACTCCAACATACTGGATCAGGCGCCACTGATCCGCAGCCAAGCGCACTACAAATTACCAATTACAAATTAGTAAATTACCAATCCTCTGTGTCCTCCTCTGTGGTTGAATCAGACTTTCTCCACCGCGAACTCCAGCTCCAGCCCCATTGGGTCGGTGAAACGATTGGTCAGGTTGGCCAGGCCCACCAGCAGGTCCAGGTCCACGATCTGCTCATCCGAAAAATACTGCTTCAGCGCCGCGATGTCTTCGTCCTTGATCTCCCACGGAGTGCGCGTCAGTTTTTCCGCAAACTCCAGCGCGGCTTTGGTCTGCGCCCCAAACTCAGCGCCCTTGGGTTCTTTCAGCGCCTTCCAGTCTTCTTCCGTCAGCCCGGCCCGCTTCGACGAAGCGAGGTGGTGCTGCAGTCAATAGTGACAGCGGTTCACCATGGAGACCCGTATGTACACCATCTCGTATAGACGCCGGTCCAGGGACCGGCCCACGCTGGCATAGAAACTAAGAAAGTTCTTTAGGACTTGGGGACGATGCGCCAGCGTTTTTTGAATGCTGCCCGGCTTGCCCTTGAGCGTCTGCTCGTAAATCTCTTTGACCTCCGGGCTCGCGTCCTGCGGCTCGATAGTCGAAATTCTTGCCATTCCTCTCCGCTCTCCTTAAAAATTCAGCTCGTATAATAGCAGTCGTTGGTCGGGTGGTCGCTGCTCGGTGGCCAGTGGTAATTTGGCCATCAGATTCCTGGCTGTTGTTTCTTTAGCTCTTGCTTTCTTAGCAGCCGGCATGGGAAGGCGAGCTTTGGCTAGCAGCTACAGGCTAGAAGCTAGAGGCTGGAAACAGAGCAGCTATAGCAGCCAGCTCTGACTTTGGAGTCTGGCTTTTCATTCGTCATTCTTCATCATCACTCATCAATGTCTCCCATCCGCATTATCGGCGCCGGCCTGGCGGGTTCGGAAGCGGCGTGGCAGCTCGCCCGCCGTGGCCTCGAAGTAGAGCTTTGCGAAATGCGGCCTGTCCGCTCCACTCCCGCCCATCAGACCGCAGCTTTCGCCGAGTTGGTGTGTTCCAACTCCCTCAAGTCGGATACGGAAAACACCGCGCCCTGGCTGCTCAAACAGGAAATGCGCCGCGCCGGCTCGCTGTTGATGGATATCGCGCGGCAGTGCGCCGTGCCCGCCGGCCATGCCCTGGCTGTGGACCGCAGCGCCTTTTCCGCCGCCGTTACCGAGGCCATTTCCCGCCAGCCCTTCATCCGCCTGCGCCGCGAAGAAGTCACCCGCATTGACGAGAACCGCGGCATTACCATCATCGCCACCGGTCCGCTTACCTCTGACGCTCTCTCCCCGGAAATCGCCCGCCTCACCGGCGGCACCCACCTCTACTTCTACGATTCCATCAGTCCCATTGTCGAGGCCGGCTCCATTGACATGTCCCGCGTGTACAAGGCCGCTCGTTACGATAAGGGAACAGCCGATTACATCAACTGTCCCATGACTTCGGAGGAGTACGCCCGCTTCTATGATGCGCTGCTGGCCGCGGAATCCGTCGAGGCCCGCGACTGGGAGGGGTTGAATTACTTCGAAGCCTGCCTGCCTATCGAAGAGCTTGCCCGCCGCGGCCGCGACACCCTGCGTTTCGGTCCCATGAAGCCGGTCGGCCTGCGCGATCCCCGCACCGGGCAGCAGCCCTTTGCCGTGGTGCAGTTGCGCCAGGACAATCGTCGTGCCGACTCCTATAATCTTGTGGGTTTCCAGAACCACTTGAAATTCGGCGAGCAGGCGCGCGTCCTGCGTCTTATCCCCGGCCTGCAAGACGCGCGCTTCCTGCGCTACGGCCAGATCCACCGCAATACCTACATCAA
>DATGGJ010000363.1:0-3357 GCA_035308585.1 Terriglobales bacterium | reverse complement strand
AAAACAGCATCAACCGCCCGCCAAACGGATATTTGTGCATTCCAGAGGCGGCAAGAGTGAGGATTCCAGGGCCGAGCAGAAGGGCTAGCTGCTCACGCTGGCTGCGGAACAGGCGTGCCCCGCCCACCAGAAAAGCGAAACCGGCCAGAGCCTTGAATTGCAGTCCGGCGGCCTCTACGAAGAAATCAAAGAAGCTGTCCACAAACCATTTCAGATCAGAAACAGAGTGCGGCGGCAAAGGCATGAACTCCGATTGCCAGTAAGCCAGCAGGTCGTGATTATGGCTGAGGGAGCGCAACGACAGGAAATAGCAAAAAACCAGGCTCAAGCCCCAGGTGAGAAACATGGGGGCAAAGCGGGCCAAGCGGGCCCACTCTTTCCGCGCGGCGAGGGCCACGATGAAAGTAATCGCGATGGCTGCCAGCACGAAAGTTGCCGGGTGCGATAACCAGATGGCGGCCGCGCCCAGCAGGCCGAACAGGCCGATCCTGAGGGCGCTCCATTGCTCGCGGCTGCCACGAAATGCAAGCCAGTAGAGCAGAATGGTTATGGCCACATCCAGGGAGTACTGCTTGACCTCAGAGGAGTAGTAGATCAGCGACGGCGAAAGGGCGAACAAGCCGAGAGCGACAGCCACTGCCGTGGCCGGCAGGATGCTTTTGGCAAGCTTATAGAAAAGGAATAGGGAAGCCACTCCCGCCAGCAGCGGGAGCAGGCGTAAAGCATATTCGCCGCTGCCGAAGGCCCGCAGCGCCAACTTCTCCAGCCAGAGAAAGCCCAAGGGCGCGCCCTGGTCGAAATCCAGCGGCTTCATCAGGCCTGCGAAGGAACGATGGGTGAGGTTGAGGGTGAGGTAGGCTTCGTCCAGCCAAAGAGACCGGTTGAGCAGGTATTGCCACAGGCGCAGCACAATCCCAACAGCCAAGGTGGTCCATATCACTCGCTGCACCAGCAGCGACGGCTCCCTCGTGATCTGGCCACGTGGAACCGCAACCTCGCGGGTTAGGGGCGGCCCCGTCGCGCTGGCCACGTCAATGGCTGTCAGCTTCATGCTCAATCCGCATCCCGAAGACAAATTAGCAAAGAATTTCTCACGGTTTAAAGGTGGCGACCTGCATGACCCAGTTGCCGCTGGCGGTGAGGGTAGCGGTGGCGGCGTAGCTGCCGGTGCTGGAAACGGTTTGATCCTCGGCCAGGTCGGAATCGGGGGAGGTGATGATGCGGGCGGTGAATCCGCTGCCCGGGGTTTTGTTGCCGGTATAGACCATGTCGGCGCCGAAGATGAGTTCGGTGGCGGCGGTGGTGGCGGCGACGCCGCTGTTGGCGGTGGCGCTGTTGCCGCTGGCGCCGTGCGCCGCGTCCAGCGGGCTGGTGGTGTTCAAGCCCCTGTATTCCAGCACGCGCACGTCGGGGAAGGCGGCGGCCTGATTGAAGCTCACCGTGACCGTGTTGGCTCCGCCCCGGATGTTGCGGGCGTAATAGATGGACTGGCGCAGGTTGACGCCGCTGGTGGGGCCAATGGCCAGGGCATAGCTGTTGCCGGCGCTGTCGGTGACCGAGGAGACGGAGGAGGTGGCGTCATTCCAGCCCACCACCACGATGTTCAAATCGCCCGCCGTCTGGGCCAGGGAATAGCCGACGGCGACGGTCTGCAGCGAGGACTGCGGCGTGGCCGCGGCCACCTGCACAAAACTGATGCTCCCGCTGGTGCTGGTATAGGTGAAGCCGCTGGCCAGGGTGCCGCTCTGGCCGTCGCTGTTGGTGACCACCACGCTGACCGCGCCGGCGGCGTGGGCCGGGGTGGTGGCGGTGATGGTAGAGCTATTGACCACGGTGACGCTGCCGGCGGCGGTGCCCCCGAAGCTGACGCTGGCGCCGGCCAGGAAGTTGCTGCCGCTGATGCTCACCGCCGTGCCCCCGCCCGTAGGTCCGGAGTTGGGGGAGACGGAGCTAACGCTGGGCGCCGGGTTGGTGTTCGAGGCCTTCTGCCGGAAGGCGGCCATCTGCATCACCCAGTTGCCGGAGGCGCTCAGGGGAGCGGTGGCGTTGTAGCTGCCGGCGGCGGTGACCACGCGGTCCTCGGCCAGGTCGGAATCGGGCGAAGTGATGATGCGGGCGGTGAACGCCGGGCCGGGGCCGAGATTGCCGGTATAGACGGTGTCGGCGCCCACGATCAGATCGTTGGCGTTGCTGGTGGTGGCCGAACCGCTGTTGGCGGTGTTGCTACTGCCCACCGCCGCCGCGGTCCCATCCAGAGGAGCGGTGGTATCCACGTCGTTGTATTCCAGGATGCGGACATCGGGATAACTGGCCGCCTGGTTGAAGGCGACGGTTACGGTGTTGCTGCCGCCGGCAATGTTCTTGGCGTAATAGATAGCCTGGGTCATGGCGGTGCCGCGGGTGGGTCCCACGGCCAGGGCATAGCTGTTGCCGGCGCTGTCGGTGACCGAGGAGATGGAAGAGGTGGCATCATTCCAGCCCACCACCACCAGGTTGAGGTCGCCGGCGATCTGCGAGGAACGGTAGGCCACGGGGACCGAGGCGGTCGAGCTTTGCGGCGTGGCCGCGTTCACCTGCACGAAGGTGATGCCGTTCGGGGGCGGGCTGCTGGCGCCGATGTGCACGAATTTCGCGACTGATGGCACGCCGCTGTTGTTCACCAAGAACAGCATGTAATATCCGGGAGGCAGGATATTTGTGTTTGAGGGCACACTAGCAGTAAGCACGCCGGAGCCGGCGGTGAACGAGAGCCCCACCATCCTCTGGTCCATGTTGAAGGCATGGGTAACCGAGCCGTTCCGTATCAACACCACCGAGGAAATGCTTGCTGCGTCGGGCGTTTGCACCTGAAATGTGCTTCCATAATCGGCCGAGGCCGGAACGCTGGTGATGGTCGGACGGGTGGCAGTGACCGTTTGCCCAAAAGAATTGGTAGTGAACAGATAAGCCGGCTGGTAAATCTCCATGTGGGTTTCATATGTGCCGCGTACGGGGTTGCCGCCCGCCACCCAGACGGTGGCATCGGGTAGAAGCAAAGATACGGAGTGGTAAAGACGCGCGTAGGCCTCGCTGCCGGCAGATTTCATCGTTTGGGCAACGGGATCAAATAGGTCGGCCGCAAGGCTAGCGGTGCTTGAGTCTTCATCATTCACTGAGCCACCGACGGCCAGCACGGTCCCCGTGGGCAGGAGAACGGCATTCATTTCGATGCGTGCCTCCGACATGGGCGTGGAATAGGCCCATGCCGGCGTGGCCGCGCTTAGATTAATGATTTCGGTGGTGTTGGTTGCTGGATTACCACCTCCCATAATCATGACCTTGGGCGTGTAACCGTTCTGCGGCGTCAACGGTAGCAGA
>DATGGJ010000362.1:0-3138 GCA_035308585.1 Terriglobales bacterium | reverse complement strand
CATAACCGTCACGTACTTGGGCCCGTACACGAACGCCTGATCGGCGCCGGTTGCGCCGGATACCTGGAGGGGCGTCCAAACCGCGTGAAAGCGTGCAAAAAGAAACTGCTGGATGATCAACACCGCGGCGATGCTCGCCCCCAGCAGATAAAGCTGCCGCCGGAACGACAGTTGCCGGGCGATGACCAGGTAGGCAGCAGCACCCAGCGCCCACACCACCGGCAAGGGATGCCCGAGCCACGCCAGGAGCAGCAAGGGGGCGGCCGCCACCCGCCGGCGAGTCGTCCCATTCCAAAATGCCGCCAAGAACCATAAGCTGATTCCCAGCGACAAGTAGAAGTTGAAAAAACCTATGTGCAAGACGAAGCCGTAGGCCAGTACCGCAATGCAGGGCGTCAGAAACCAGGGACAACGGCCGGAGGCGGACGCGATAAAGGCAAACGCCCCGCCGGCAAAAATCAAAACGCAAAGCGATACGGCAATGCGCTGGGCGAAACCGACTCCGAAAGCTGCCAGAAACCAAGTCAAGAGCCAATCAAAGGCGACATTCGATGATTGCCGGGCGATGAACAGACTGTGGATCGTGCCGCCGCGAATCTGCAGCGCCAGCCAGGAATTGTAAAGGTGGCTGGAGAGATCGCCCGCCTGGATGCGGCTTTGCCAGAAACACGGGGCCAGTAGCAGGCCCAGAAAAAGCACAAATCGCCATTCCAGCCACCAATGCCGTCCAGACAACGGCTCGGACGGATTCGGTTTGTGCTGGGCGGGAGATACCGAAGCCACGGTTTCCGGATTATAGCTGGTGTCACGTCCTGATCCAGCAGTATCCATGCCGAATGATGCCGGCCCGGGCACCGCTCGGATGAGATATGACTACATGCCCTTGGCCGGTGTGCCGTATGCTGGGCGAGGATAGCGGATCTGAACAGGTGAAGACTCCTCGCTCCCAACCCGTGCTGCTCGCGATGGCGCTTCTGCTCGGCCTGGGCATGACCTACTACTACTACGGCCTGCTCCTTCCCATGCGGCAGAGGGATCTTCATCTGACCAACGCCGCTGGCGGCAACTGGTCAGACCTCTACCCGCGCTGGCTGGGAGCTCGCGAACTTCTGCTGCATGGCCGCAATCCCTACAGCCCAGAGGTGACCAGTGAAATCCAGCGCGGCTTCTACGGGCGCCCTCTGGATACCTCCAACCGCGGGGATCCGTCCGACCAGGAAAGCTTTGCCTATCCCCTGTATGTGGTCTTTCTGCTCGCGCCATGGTTGAGCTTTTCCTTTCCAACCGTCAGTCTCGTTTTCGAAATGGTTTTATTCGTCATCACCCTGGCGAGCGTTTTCTGGTGGTCACGAGCCATGCGGTTGCGCCCGCGCGCCAACTTCCTTCTTCTGGCCGTGATACTTGCCATGACCAGCTATCCCGTTGTTGACGGTCTTCACCTGCAACAACTCACGCTGTTGGTGGCGGCACTCATGGCCGCGAGCATGGCGTTGCTGGCCGGCAAGCGCTTCTTTTTAGCCGGTGTACTGCTGGCGTGCGCCACCATTAAGCCGCAGCTGGTGTTCGTGCTCTTGGTGGGACTGATTGTGTGGAGCTTGAGCCGCTGGCGCGAACGAAAAAATCTATTAGCCGGATTTGCCGTCACCCAGGCCGTGCTGCTGGGAGGGGCTGAACTGCTGTTGCCGGGCTGGCTGGGCTTTTGGCGGCAGGCCACGCAGCGTTACGTCGCCTATGTGCGGCCCTCGATGCTGGGCGCCATTCTAGGCACGAGAATGGGGCTGGTGGCTGCGGGCGCAGCGGTGTTCCTGGTGGTTCTGCTGTTCTGGAGTTTTCGGCAACATGAACCCGGTTCGCAACAGTTTAATTTCCTGCTGGTGTGCGCCTTGCTGGTACCGACCCTGCTGGCGCCTAACGCGGGAGGGTCCAAGTACAACCTGGTGCTGCTCATTCCCGCGGTTCTGTGGCTGTTTTCTTCCGGCTTAGCGCTGCGGCCGCTAAGCGTGTTTGCCCGCTTCGGCTGGCTGCTGGCCTTCAATGGACTGGTATGGCAATGGTTATTGGCTCTGGGCGTGGTGTTTGCGGTAGTGATTCTGCGGCATCCGCTGCAACACGAAGCCACCGCCCTGGGCGCAGCCCCGGAAATTGCGGTGTACCTGTTTCCCTTCACCCTGATTCCGGTGCTGCTGAGTGCGGTCTTACACCTGGATGAGATGGCGGGCCGAACCGGGCGGGCGCAAGAGCAAGCGCTCCAGTTGGCTTCTCACGGCCAACCCGCCGCCCCGCACCCTCGGCTCCCGGCCCGCGATCAGCAGGCGCCCTCGCCTACTGAACAGCCTTGATGCGGACCGTGCCGTCGCCCACTACCGTCCACGCCGTGCCCAGCTGCGCGTTGGCGTTGGCGACCGCGTTCTGCACCGTCTGACCCGCCACCAGGTTCTGGGCTATGGCCACCCACAACTGGGCCGCCTGCTGCAAGCCGGCGTTCGAAGAAGGCGGCACGATCAGCGCCTGGTGCGCGGTTGTCGCATCGATTCCCCATAGCTCTTCGAAGATGGCGCCGTTATCCGCCGAAGCCACGAACACCACCTTCGTCTTGCCGGCAAGCAGGTAAGCGTCCACCCAGTTCGTGGTCAGACCCGCCACCGAGACCAGGGTATAGTTCGGATCGCTGGCGCTCACGGTTTTCTCCAGGCAATCGGAGGAGAAGCACAGGCCAACCGACTGCGGCCCGCCGCTGAAGTCATAGTTCAGCGCATCACCCAGGAACGCCACCGCATCGTTTGGCTTGTCCAATTGCTCCAGGAAGCTGGCCACACTCGCCTGGCCCGGCGCATAGTACAAATTCGCGCCCGGGGCCGCCTGCTGCATAGCGGACTCAAACTGCGTCACCGAGTACTGCCCGCTGGGCTGCATGGGTAGGAAGTGGCGCAAGAACGGCACAGGGGGCGCCTGCTGTTCGGTTATGTTGCCCGCCAGCACCGGCCAGCTGGTCACGCCTGCCTGCAGCGCCGGGCCAACCGCGGCCTCCAGGGAACTATCGTTATTGGAATAGCCGAGCCAGGTTGCGCCCGCATAGTAGCTGAGCGCCGACATGCCCAGCGCGTCTGAAAGCACGGCGGTGTTTCCGCTCGCGTCGGC
>DATGGJ010000361.1:0-9866 GCA_035308585.1 Terriglobales bacterium | reverse complement strand
GGCGGCAAAGCGCGGGCGCCCATGCTCGAACCTCTGGACGCGACCAGCGCCCAACGCTGGGGCAAGGATCTCGATCAGATAAAGGCGCTCGGCTTCAACACCGTGAAAACCTGGGTGGACTGGGCCACGGCGGAACCTCAGCCCGACAGCTTCGACTTCAAAAATCTCGACCTGCTTCTCCAATTGGCCCAGCAGCGCGGCCTGCGCGTGATCGTGCAGGTTTACCTGGATTCCGCCCCCGACTGGGTGGGCCAGAAGTATCCTGACGGCCGTTTTGTGGACCGCAGCGGAGCGGTTATTGAATCGCAATCCGCTCCCGGCTTTTGCATTGACCACCCCGGCGTGCGCGCCGCAATCGTCAAATTTCTTTCCGCCCTCTCCCGCGACGCCAACCGCTACCCCGCCCTCTACGGCTGGGACGTATGGAGCGAGCCCCACGTCATCAACTGGGCCGAATTCCCCTACCTCGTCCACCCTGAGTTCTGCTACTGCCCCAACAGCCAGAAACGTTTTCGCGGCTGGCTGGAACACAAGTACGCCAGTCTCGAGGCGCTGAACCGGGCCTGGTATCGCGGCTTCCAGGACTGGAACCAGGTGGAGCCGCCGCGCGCCAGCACCATACTTTCCTACACCGACTACCTTGACTGGCGCGCCTTCATTGATGACAAGCTGGCCGGCGACCTGAAAACGCGCGTGGACGCCATCCGCAGCGCCGATAGCACCCACTTCATCACCAGCCACGCTGCCGTCCCCGGCCTCTTCACTTCGCCCACCGACGGCTACGGCGAGCCCGACGACTGGAAGATGGCGGCCAACGCCGACTTCTTCGGCACCTCGCTCTATCCCAAGCACGCTGAATCCACCCAGCCCTGGAGCTGGCAGAAGCTCTCCGCCGGACTGGACTTCAGCCGCTCCGCCGGCGAAGGCAAAGGATTCTGGATCGGAGAGTTGCAGGCCGGACAGGGCGTCACCGGCATGCGCATCGCCGAGCCCGTGGTCGGAAACGAGCTTCGCTTCTGGATGTGGAACACCATCTCGCATGGGGCGCGGGAAATCGCCATCTACGCCTGGTATCCCATGAGTTCCGGCTACGAATCCAACGGCTATGGCCTGGTCAATCTCGATGGCAGCGTCACCGAGCGCGCCCGCGCCGCCGGCGACACCGCCAGGATTATCGAAGCCCAGGCCGCCGCCCTGCTGGCTGCCAGGCCCGCTCCCGCGCAGGTTGCCATTCTCTATAACCGCCTCTCCTACATGGTGGGCGGGACCGAGCCCTCACTCTCCAAGTTGGGCAATGCCGAGCGCGATTCTCTCCTGGGCTTGCATCGCATCTTCCTGGAAAAGCAGATTCCCGTGGATTTCATTCATCCCGAGGATGTGGTTGCCAACCGGTTGGGCCGGTACAGAATTATTTTTCTTCCCTACCCGGTGATGCTGGCTAAAGATGTCGCAGCCGGCATTCGCCGCTACGTCGAGAACGGCGGCACGGTTGTGGCCGAAGCGCGCCTGGCCTGGAACGACGCCCGCGGCATTGCCAGCGACATCATTCCCGGGGCCGGCCTGGATGAAGTCTTCGGCGCGCGCGAGCACCTGATTCGCCCCGCCGATCACCCCGAACTGGAGATAAACCCTTTGCCCGGCCTGCCCGGCATGGCGGCTCGCGAAAAAGTTGCTGCCGCGGGATTTGAGGAGGAATTGACGCCGGCGGAGTCCGCCCAGGTGCTGGCCCGGTTTGCCGATGGCCAGCCCGGGGTGGTGGAGAATTCTTTTGGCAAAGGCAAAGCCGTGCTGGTCGGTTCTTTCCTCGCCCTGGCCTACGAACGCGAGCCTGAAGTTTCGACCAAGCGACTTGTCCTCGCCCTGGCGGAGCAGGCCGGGGTCGCGCCCGAGGTCATGATCACGGGCGCCGATCCGGCAAGGACCGAAGTGCGGCGCCTGATAAACCCGGAACAGCAAGAGCTGTTTGTCTTCTATCACGGCGGCACCGCCGCCACGGCAACTGTGCAAGTTCATCTGCCGTGGAAGACCACGGTTGCCCGCAACCTGCTTACCGGCGCGACCGAACAGGTTTCTGAAAACAATGGACTCGCCGCACTGAGGGTCGCCCTGCAACCCAATCAAATCCTCGCCTTCGAGTTGCGGCCTGAGGCGGCCTCCGGGCGTCGAGCTGCAGGTCTCAGGCCGAACTCAAATCGAGTGCGAAGGATCACCCCGGCCAATTAGTAATGGCCGCTCATTACCTCCGTGACTTGTCGCCCGCTCCCGGCCTCGCTACGATGCACTTGAGTTTGGCGAAGTACCTTGGGGGAGGGTACCAGCCACGAGGGAGCCTGGGCGCGAGTCCAGGCTTCTTTTTGTTTTGCTCCTCGGTTCTTGAATTATTGGCTGTCGCCGGAACTCGGCGAGTGCTTAGCTAGCCACCACTACGCGCTACCTCTCCCAAATATTGGCTACTGGGTACTGGCTACTGGCTACGAACCCACCAGTTTCTCCAGGGCCGTCTTATTACGAATCAGCAGAGTGGAGCCGCGCAATTGCGCGATCTGCTGCTTGCGGAAGTCTCCCAGCACACGGGTTACAGTTTCCCGCGAGGTGCCCACCAGCTGCGCGATCTCTTCGTGGGTAAGCGCTATTTTGATGCGAATTCCATCTTTGGTCGTCTCGCCTTCTTCCGACCACTCCAGCAGCAAGCGCGCCATTTTTTCGGTCACCGAGTGCGAGAGTCCCAGAGAGCGGATCATCTCGTAGGCGGACTGGCAGTTCTGGCTCAGGTGTTGCGCCGCCCGCAGGCAGGCGTCCCCGTGCTCCTGAAGAAACTGCAGAAAGTCCTCGCGCTTCACGAAATTCAGCTGTGAGGCTTGCAGAGTTTCCGCCGTCAACTCATAGGGTTTGCCGGAAACCGTGGCGTGCAATCCCAGCACCTCGCCGGGTTCGGCGATGCGCAGAATCAGAGTCTTACCTTCCCGCGAGGTGGTGGAAAGCTTCACCCGGCCGCGGCAGAGCACGTACATGCCCCGTGGCGCTTGTCCTTCCACAAACAGGACCGCCCCCGCAGGCACCGCGGAGGAGTACTTGATTTTTTCGAAAGCCACCAGGGCGGTGCGGGGCAAATCGCAGAAAAACCGCTCCGAACGCAGGTTGCAGATCAGGCAGTTTTCGATGATGGGCAGACCGTAGGGCGACCCCATGCGCACCTCTGATCACATGCGACTGTGATTACTGTGACAACTATACCATCCCGTACATATTTGTTGCCGCGCGAGGTTCAGCCGACGTTACCTAAATACGGCGCTGACAATGGATTACGAAGGGAGCGGACCGTTGGTCTAATGACTGCGGTCGGTGCTCGCGAAAACTGCCATCCTGGATGACAAATACTGTCAACCATTCCGCCCGGAGGGCTGCTGAAGTCCTCCCCCGACCCTGAGCAGATGCGTACTTCGTCTATGAATTGAGCAGTTTGCGGCCGTGCGGCCAGATTGGCCCCTGGGATGCTACTCTTTCCCCGGGGAAGTCATGGAGTTATGCACTGTCACAGCTCGGGATGGCGCTGCCTGAATGCAAAGAGATAAGGGATTTTCGCTGATTGAGCTTCTGATTGTCGTGGCGATCATTCTCATTATCGCCGCCGTCGCCATTCCCAACCTGATACGCGCTCGAATCGCCGCCAATGAGTCGTCGGCTGTCTCCTCGGTCCGCACCATCATGACGGCAGAGGCGGCTTACGCTACTGCTTACCCCGATGTTGGGTTTGCTCCAGCCTTGTCGAATTTGACGGGATCGCCTCCCTGCGCAGCGAGCTCGACTACGGCGTGCCTGATAGACACGGTCCTGGCTGGCGGCACAAAAGCCGGTTACTCCTTTACCGCGACCGGCGGTACGCCAACTCCCCTGGGTGTGAATACCACTTTCATCGTCGGAGCCGCGCCTTACGCTCCCAATGTTTCCGGCGTACGTCGCTTCTGTGGTCAGAACGACAACGTGATCCACTTCGACTTCAATCCCGGCCTCAGTTCCGCTCTGCCCACGGCTGCGGATTGCGGAAATCCTCCCTTCGCCGGGCAGGTGGTTCAGTAAACCGACCATCGCTCACTCCAGGGCTTCGAGTTACCATGAGGTAGCATCTCCGTTTCATGCCACCTCTTCTCAGTCAGCTCCGCACGGTGTTCCACGTGGATATGGACGCCTTCTTCGTGTCGGTGGAGGAGCTGTTCGATCCCTCCCTGCGCGGGAAAGCAGTGGTAGTCGGCGGCCAGCGGGATGAGCGGGGCGTGGTTTCCGCCGCCTCTTATGAAGCCCGCAAATTTGGCGTGCATTCGGCTATGCCCCTGCGGACCGCCGCCAGGCTTTGCCCGCACGCCATCTTTGTAAACGGCCATCTTGACCGATATCGCGACTATTCCGCAAAAGTCCACCACGTGCTGCAGAGCTTTTCGCCGCAAATCGAAATGGTCTCGATAGATGAGGCCTATCTGGACATGACCGGGACGGAGCGCCTGCATGGTCCGCCCCTGCGTGCAGCTCACGCCCTGCATCAAGCCATTCACACCCACACCGGCCTCAACTGCTCCATCGGCATCGCCGCCTCCCGCCTGGTTGCGAAGGTCTGCTCCGACCAGGCCAAGCCCAACGGAATGCTCTGGGTCCTGCCCGGCCACGAAGCCCAATTCCTGGCGCCGCTGGCCGTGCGCAAAATTCCGGGAGTGGGCAAGGTCACGGAGCAGAGCCTGCACGCGCTGGGCATCCACCACGTCGGCGAGCTGGCCCGTTTTGATGATGCTTTCCTGGAAGAGCGCTTCGGCAAGTGGGGGCTGGCCCTGGCGGGCAAGGCCAAGGGCTTGGACGCCGGCGGCTGGTTCGATTCCGAAATTGGCGCCGGGGAGGACCCCAAGTCCATGAGCCACGAGCACACTTTTTCCGTGGACACATGCGACCCCCAGACGCTGGAAGGCACCCTGCTGCGGCTGTCGGAAATGGTGGGCCGGCGCTTGCGGGAGGCCGGGTTGCACGCCCGCACTGTGCAACTGAAACTGCGCTACCAGGATTTCACCACTATCACCAGGGCTCATACCCTGCCCCGCGCCACCCAACTGGACACTGAATTGTTTGAGGCCGTGCGCAGCCTGTTCCGCAACAGCTGGAAACCTGGCCGCCTCATCCGCCTGCTGGGAGTGCACGCCTCTTCCCTGGCCCAGGGAGAAGAGCAGCTCAGCCTGCTGGATGATGATAAGCAGCGGCGCTGGCGGCAGGCGCTTTCGGCTGCCGATCATTTGCGCGACAAGTACGGAGAATCGGCCGTGGAACTGGGGGGAGGCATGAAAGCGCGCTTCCGCGAACGGGTTCACGAGAATCCTGCTGGGCTGCCCGGTAAGGATAAGAAAAGCGGCTCCGCCGATTAAGATGCTTACGCGGTGAATGATTCCTGCGCGGGGTATCGTTCGTGCCAGCGATTCCCTGAGTTGCTGAACTGAGGATTCGGTCGCCGGCGGAGTGACCCCTTCCGGCTCCTCTGCATCCTATGTTTGACTTATGAAAAAGGGTGAACTGAAGAACCGCCTTCGCCGGCGCACCGCCGACAAGCTGTACGATCTCGCTCGCAGCACCGGCCGCGTGCCGGCGCACCCGCCCAGGGTTGAAACGCCGACTCCCGCCCTCGACGGCACCCGCCGCAACCGGCGGCCGCCGGCCAAGCTACGGTCTGGCCGCACACCTGCTCAGGCCATCGAGGAAAGTGACGTCGTAGTTGTCACAGCGATAGAGTGCGACCCGGTAACCAGTTTGCGATTTTTTCACCAGGAATTCGCTGCCCACGAGTCTCTCCTCGCCGCGCCGGCCGCGGCCAGGAGCAGAAAGACGAAACCGCAGCGCTGCAGTATCTTGGAAGGACCGAATCCAGATTGGTTGTTAAATCCTGATGATGCCGCTCGCCCGGACGGTGGCGGCGGCTTCAGCCTGGGGACAGGTTCGCTGTGGCCGGCGGAGCGCCCGCCTGAGGGAGCGCCTCCGCCGGTGGCACAGCCCAACTCTGGTCTATTTCACCTGCAGCGACTCGATGTAGTGAGTCAGGTTGCTGACGCGCTGCTGCAACTCCGCTTCATGGCCCCTGCTCATGGACCGGTACACATTGCCCCACATGGGCATTTCCGCGGTGCCGTGCGCCGGCACGTTCAGGTCGCCTACGATCGAGCTGTACACGTGGTTGGCCGGGTACTTGCCGTTGTTATTTTTGGCCAGCTGGGTCAGGTCGGTGGGCGGGGTTTTGAGCGCCGTCGCCGCCGGTCCATCCCCCTTGGCGTCCGCTCCATGGCAAGCGGCGCACTGGTTCATGTACATGTCCTGGCCTGACGCGGGCGAGGTATAACGCGCGGGCACTTTCTTTATAGTCTGCGCCGCCGCGCCAAGGCTCACCAGGATCACCAGCATTAGCGTTACCGCTGTTTTTCTCTGCGACATTCTTTTCCTCCGGGCCGGCGAGCGGCGGGGATAAGGCGCTGGCCTCAACTGCCAGAACGCCGCGCCGTCAATTCACAGGCCGTGAGTCCAGCCTACGGAGACTCTGGTTGATTGTCCGTAATTGGCATCACCCGCCACTGTGACGCCTGCACGCCGGCTATGTGCCCCGGCGCGCTGCTGGCGTTGCGCCCGCATGGGCCGGGGGTGTATATAGCTACTTCCCTTCCCGGGATTCCAACATGAGCAAACGAATCTTCTGCCTTCCTGTTATTGCCCTGTTGTTGACTTTCACCGTGATCACCGCCATGGCGCAAAAGCCGCCTCTCACGCTCGACGATTTTTTTAATTCTGTGGACATCAGCGCGGTGCAGCTTTCGCCCGACGGACGCTCCGTCCTCATCGGCACCCAGCGCGCCGATTGGAAGCAGCAGATATTTCGCAAAGACCTGTGGCTCTACCACGACAATGGCCAGGGCGGCGGCGCCCTCATCCAGCTAACTCAGAGCGGGCACGATTACAATCCGCGCTGGTCGCCGGACGGCCGCTGGATTGCGTTTGTCTCCGACCGCGAAGTCTCCTCCGAGAATCAGGAACAAAATTCGCCGGGCAAGGGAGCGGAAAAGAAGCACATTACCCAGATTTATCTCATCTCTCCTGCCGGCGGCGAAGCCTTTCCCGTAACTTCCGGCGCGGAATCGGTGCACACCTTCGCCTGGTCGCCCGATTCCCGCACTCTCTATTTCGCCACCCGTACCCCCTGGTCGCCCGAGCAGGATGAGGCCTACAAGAAGGAGTGGAAGGACGTGATTCAGTACCGCGAAGAGGAACGGGGGGACACCGTTTATGGCCTCAGTTTGGACGACGCTCTCGCCCGCCATGCCGCCGAAGGCACCAAGTCCAGCGAGGACCATGAAAAGAAGGAGAAGCAGGCGCCCGCCACGCCCGGCGCGCGTGTGCTCACCGACTCCACCTTCCGCGTAGCCGAACTTGCCCCTTCACCCGATGGCCGCACCCTCGCCTTTTCCACCGGCTCCATCTCGGAGCGGGTGGAGAGCGTGAAGCCGTACGAGATCTACACCCTGGATTTATCCGGCGCCTCGCCCCAGGCCGCGCGCCAGCTCACCCACAATAACGCTTTGGAGGAGCATTTGCGCTGGTCGCCAGACAGCCGCCAGCTCTTCTTCCGCGTGGATATGGGTTCGGTCGAGGGCAAGTATCAGGACCTGCAGTCACGTGTGTACTCGCTCGACGTGGGCAGCGGTCAGAGCACGCGCTGGGCGGCCAGTTTCGGCGGCCCGTTGAGCCCGTTTGAAATCACTGCCGCCGGCGCCCTGCTCGCACCCGCGCGCCTCGGCACCCAGGTGCAGGTCTACGAAGAGAGCGCTGCCACGAGCCCCTTCGAGAAGAAGGCGGGCTGGCCCGGCACCTACGACAGCATCTCCGTTGCCGACCATTCTCCACGTGTTGCCCTCGTTTATTCCTCTCTGCAGCGGCCTAGCGAAGTTTATCTCGCCGACAGCGCGGATAAACTTGCCGACGCTCGTCCCATTACCGCTTTCAACAAGCTGTTCACCGAGCGCGCGCTACCCGAAGGCAAGCCCTACCGCTGGACCGCCGATGACGGCTCGCCCGTCGAAGGCATGCTTATCTATCCTCCCGGGCACCTGGGCGAGAAGCACCTGCGCATGCTGACCCTGATCCACGGCGGCCCCGCCGACGCCGATGGCGACCACTTCGAAGCCGACTGGTATCAATGGGCCGGTCTGGCCGCCAGCAACGGCTGGCTGGTGTTCGAGCCCAATTACCGCGGCTCCAGCGGCTACGGAGACAAGTTCATGAGCCAGATCGTTCCCCACCTGGTTTCCCGCCCCGGCAAGGACATCCTGGAGGGCATTGACGCCCTGGTAAAAGACGGCATCGCCGACCCCAACCAGCTCGCGGTTGCCGGCTACAGTTACGGCGGATACATGACCAACTGGCTGATCACCCAGACCACCCGCTTCAAGGCGGCCATGACCGGCGCCGGCGCGGTGGAGCACGCCGCCAACTGGGGCAACGACGACCTCACCTACGATGACGCCTTCTATCTGGGTGGCCGGCCCTGGGAGGCGGAATCCATGTACAACCAGGAGGCCGCGCTCTGGCAGATCAACAAGGTGACCACGCCCACTCATATCGTCGGCGGCTCGCAGGACATTCGCGTCAGCATCCTGGAGCAATACCTGCTCGAGCACGCACTGCGCTCGCTGGGCGTGCCCTGTACCCTGCTGCTCTTCCCCGGCGAAGGTCACGGCTTGGGCAACAATCCCTGGCACGGCAAAATCAAGGTGCGGGAGGAGCTCAAGTGGCTGCAGAAATACGCAGGCGGAGGCGGCGCTGCGGCAGCTGCCGGGCGCTAGCCCTCCTCTGCGATGTACTGAGTTCGATCGCGTGCGATGTACTGAGTTTGGGCTTGTGGGGCGGTGCGCCCCCGCCCGCCGCCTTTGCCGCCAAACTACCGGCTAACTACTTGTTTCCCGCTGCCATCTACTGCTTGTGACCTCTTCTTCTGACGTGCTGATTGTGGGCGCGGGCGCGGCCGGACTGGCGGCGGCGCAGGCGCTCACCGCAGCCGGACGACACGTCACTATTCTGGAGGCACGCGACCGCATCGGCGGCCGCATCTTCACCCACCCCGCCAGCACTTCCGAACTGCCCATCGAATTGGGCGCCGAGTTCATCCACGGCCGCCCTGCGGAGATTTTCCGCCTGGCAGACCACGCCGGACTGGCTGTTCAGGAATTGCGTGGCGAGTTCTGGCGCTCGCAAAACGGCAAATTATGCCAGGATGACTTCCCTTCGGAGCGCAGCCCGGTTTTCCAGCGCATGGAGGACTACCGCGGCCCCGATATTTCCTTTCGCCGCTTTCTGGACGAGTGCTGCGCCGACCTCCCCCGCCAGGAAAAAATGTGGGCGCTCGCCTATATCGAGGGCTTCCATGCCGCCAATGCCGAACTCATCAGCCTGCGTTCCATCGTGGAGGGCGAAAAAGCGGAGGAAGAAATTGAAGGCGACCGGCAGTTCCGCCTGGCCCAGGGGTACAGCGGCTTGGTGGAAGCGCTGC
The DNA here is from genome assembly GCA_035308585.1 of Terriglobales bacterium. GTDB lineage: Bacteria > Acidobacteriota > Terriglobia > Terriglobales > Acidobacteriaceae > JAICWP01. The sequence continues at coordinate 310 of DATGGJ010000361.1, read as the reverse complement.
GCCAAGCCATTGTCCCCGCTCTGTGCGAGTGGCGGCTGAACCACGTGGTTCGCGCCATTCGCTGGCGCCCGGGCAGCGTGGAGGTCGAAGCCGGCTCAGCGGCGGAAGGTGCCCGGCAGCTTTTCCGCACCCCCTGCGCCGTTATCACCCTTCCCCTCGGCATTCTCCAGTCGCCGCCTCAATCGCCCGGAGCCGTCCAATTCTTCCCCGCGCTGGAGATGAAACAAGCGGCGCTTGGCCAACTGGCCATGGGATCTGCGGTCCACGTCACGCTGCGGTTTCGCGAGGCTTTCTGGCGCGACCCAGCGCT
>DATGGJ010000360.1:0-5101 GCA_035308585.1 Terriglobales bacterium | reverse complement strand
CCCACGAAGAGGTGTACTGAGCGCGAACTTCACGTTGCGAATCAGAAACAGGCGGCGCGCAAGCGCCGCCTTTGCTTTGGCGCCCACACGGCGCATCAGCTCGCTGCCGGATCATTGTTTGGGAGCGGTCGGGGCATTGCCCGGGGAGGGCGGTTGGGGAGCAGGCGGGGTGCTGCTGCCGTCTGCCTTGCCGGCGGCGCTGACCTTGGGTTGGGCGGAGGCTGGCGCCGGCGAGGCCGGGGATTGCACCGTTCCATCCTGGGGCGGTGAAAGTTTGCCGGCCAGGGGCATTTTCTTCTCCAGCTGTTCCAGTTTCTTGAGCTTTTCCGGTTCGTGCCGGTGAAAAAGGCGCATCATGTCGGGCATGAACTCGCGCAACAAGTTGGTTTCCGCGCTGCTGAGCACGCCGCCGCCAAAGCGGCTCATGGTGTCGCCCAGACTTCGCTGCGGCCGCGGATAATAAGCGTTGGTCAGGCTGTCCACGAACAGCAGTCCCAGAAGCAACGAACTGTTGAAGGTATGGCGCCCGCTGTCGGATTGGGTCACCAGCACGCGACTGGCGGCATAGGGCATGCGGGCAAACAAGGAATGTCCAGGTCCCATGCGGAAATAACGCGGGTCCTGGCGCAGCAGGGTGGGAAACAGGAAGTTTTCGAAAAAGCTGCCGGCTTCGTGATTGGCCAGCAGGGCGCCGTAGCGTTTGCCGTAGCCTTCCATTCCCTGCCCGTAGGCAGGCCAGTCGTCGGTCATTTGCGCCCAGCCAGCGTCGAAAGCGGTGTTGGCCACCGTATAGAACGAATAGGTTTGCTGCACGAAGATGTGAAATTTCTGCCGCGATGTCAGGGGCGTGTAAGGGGCCGTCTCCAACGGCTCGATTGCGACTGCGGCTTCTTTTGCCGATGCGGCTGGCAATACCGGGCTGGAACTCCCCGGTTCGGGCGCGGCGGGCAGACTTTCAACGCGGGTATCGCTTTGGGCAGCTGCGCTCAGGCCCATCCCAGCCAGCATTACAGCCACCACCCAGGCACGCATCCAGTTCTCAGCCCTCATCCCCACTGCCCCAAGTAGCAATCTACGTGCCGAACTCTCTTAACTCAGAGGTAACTTGCGACGGGAGGGTTTCCCCTCCGACCTCCCCGTTCCTTTCCAGGTACAAAGCCCTATAGTGCGGTTGACCCACCCTCTCCAGGGGCTCATAATCAAGCTCTCTGGATTCCCCTAAGTCCTCAGGATGGTGGAACTTGGCGACAAAACGCGGCAGCTCGGACGACCTCAAGACGCGTCTGGATGAAGCCTTTAACCGCGCGGGGAAGAAAGTAGAAGCCGCCGGCAAGAAGCTGGGGCGCTCCCTGCAGGACTCGGGCCTGGACAAAGACGCGGAGAACATTATTTCCTACCTCAACGAAGAGGTCGTTCCCGCCATCCGGAGCCATTCCACCCAAGCCCTGCGGACGGCAGCCAAAAAGCTGTCGCAATTTGCTGACTACGTGGACCGGAAGCAGCGGTGAGAACCAACTGCAGCGCCGTTCTTTTGCTGCTGGCCGGAGCCCTGTTGCTGAGTGGCTGCGGTCACCGCAGCGCCCGGGTCAACGTGCCCCCACCCCCCAGCATTCCAGAAAGCACGCCGCCGGCATCCAGCCCTGGCGCCGAATCCAACATTCCATCGCCGCCGCCGGAAGGGCCAGTCGTCCCCCAGCCGGCCTTCGTCGAAACCGGCGTCGCCAGCTGGTACGGGCCACCCTACCACAACCGCCGGGCCTCCGATGGCGAGATTTACAACATGAACGCGCTCACGGCCGCCCATCGGACCCTGCCCTTAGGTTCCATCGTGCGGGTTACCAACATAAAGACGCATCACTCGGTGGTGGTACGCATTACCGATCGCGGGCCATTCATCCCCGGACGCATTATTGACTTGTCGCTGGCCGCGGCCAAGGCGGTGGATGTTTGGCGGCCGGGCCTGGCCACGGTGCGGGTGGAACTCCTCAAAACCCCGGCTGCGCTGAACCAGGGAGGCCGCTGGGCGGTGCAGATTGGGGGCTTCGACGACGAACAAGCCGCCACCGAGCTGCGCGACCATCTGGCTCGCCGCTATCACACCGCCCGGGTTCACGAATTTGCCAGTCCCACGGGTAACTGGTGGCTGCAGGTGCGTGTGCTCGCGGATGACAAGCGTCGCGCCGAAGAGGTAGCCCGCGACACCCATACTTCCGAAGGCGCCGTCTTCCTGGTACGCCTGGACTAACTCACCACTAACCAACTTTGGTACTTCCACCGGTAACGCGTTCCCCCGCATGATTACTGCAGTAATAGCACCTTTGTGGACTATTCCACGCTCTCCCGGGCCCCTACACTAAATAGGAAATACCAGCATCAGCACTGAGGGGTTGCTAGGGCATGATGTGCTTTGGCAGAGCAATAGCAAAGCGCGGTGGTGCAATTTGCGGCCGCAAAAGCCAGAGAGGCGCGGAACTGGCGGAGTTTGCCGTGGTGTTTCCGCTGTTTCTGGCCCTGCTGTTTGGCCTGATCTGGGCGGGCCGCGCGCTGAGCATCTATGGCACCATCACGCGGGCCGCGCGCGAAGGCGCCCGCTTTGCCGCCGCTCCCTCCTGCGCCTCGTGTTCGCCGGCCAATACCGCCCCCACCGACGCCGAGGTGATAACCACGATCAACAGTTCACTGCAGGCAGCAAGTCTTAACCCGGCGTCCATCACGAGCTATACGCCGCCGCAAGCCATGACGTTTTGCACGGGAGTGGGGGCGGCTGTCTGCAACACCACCAACGGAATTCAGATCTGCCGCGGTGTGCAGTTGAACAACGCTACTCCGCCGCAGGCGTGCGGCACGGTAGTCAGCTATGCCTACCCGGTGCCGCTGACGTTCAGCATGCCAACCGCCGGCGCCTGGGTGAAGGCTCCGCAGATTACCGTCTCCACCAGCGTGCAGGTAGCGCAGGAGCAATAACCGCCATGCGCATGGGACCATTTCGTCGCGGAAAAGGCGGGGACGGGCGAGCGAGCTTCCGCAGCCGCCGGGGCTCGCAAATCGTGGAATTCGCCATGGTGCTGCCCTTGTTCATGGTGTTTGCGGTGGCAGCTTTCGATTTCGGGCACGTATTCGCCCTGCGCGACAAACTGGACAATTCGGCACGCGAGGGCGCCCGCGTGGCATCTTCGCAAACCCTGATTGGCGAAGTGTCAGGCTCGGCGCCGTCCGCCAACACGACCGCGGTGGCGCAGTCGGTGTTCAATTACCTGCTCCAGGCCAAAGTGGTGCAGGGCTGTGCGCTGAACGGCGGCGCCAGTTCGGGCACGTTTTCCTGGACCTTTGCGGCCAGCAGGTGTCCCGACAACCTGAGCATTACGGTGGAACGCGACTATTTGGTGGCAGTTAGCGGGAATGCCGTCAGCATGAGCCGGGTCACGGTTTCATATCCGGCGCACTTTTTGTTCTTTAATCGCGTGATCAGCCTGCTAACGCCGGGCGCAAACTATCCCAGCACTTTTGTTCTCACTCCCCAGGCGGTTATGCAGAACCCGTAAGAACGGGGAGGTTCGATATGAAAAATAAACGGCAACACCCGCGCGCCAGCCAGCGGGGTTCCACTCTGGTCCTGGCCGCTGCCGCTCTGCTGATGCTGCTGGGCATGGCCGGCTTCGCCATTGATGCTCTAACCCTTTATGTAAGCCGCACGGACGCGCAGCGCGCCGCCGATGCCGCCGCCCTGGCCGGAGCCAAGATCTTCGTAAGCTCGAGTTGCACCACCGCCGCCAACTGCACCACCGGCAGCACCCAAACCCTGGTCAAGCAAGCGGCGGAGGGAGCGGGTGCGCAGAACAAAGTTTTCGGGCAGTATGCCAGCATCGCCGATTCCGACATTACCTTTCCGCCTTCGCCCACCGGCGATCTTCACGACCCCATGGTACAGGTAAAGGTGCACCGCGTTATTCCAACGCTGTTTATTGGTGCACTGTCGAGAATGCTGGGCGGAAACGTCAGCGGTATTACGGTTGCGGCCACGGCCACGGCGGAAGCTTTCAACCCTACGGGGTCCAACTTACCTTTCGGCACTGGGTGCATCAAGCCCTGGCTGATGCCCAACTGCGATGGCAACCAAAAAAACCCCGCCAATCCCGCGTGCCCGGGACAGGCATATCTGATTCAGAACGGCCAGATCGCAAACCCAACCTGGTGGAACAACGGTGCTGGGGGTGCGATTGGGGAGCCGTGGACACTGCACGGCAACGTACTTCCCAGCCAATATAACGACATCAGCTTCACCGGATCCAACAGCAGCGGCAACGTCTACCGCAATGAAATCGAAACCTGCGCTCCGGAGGCGGCGCTGGCCTGCGGCAGTCCGGTATATCTCATCACCGGCAATAAGGTGGGCCCAACCAAGCAGGGCGTCAACAATCTGATTGGCGGTCCTAATGGCCAGGATACAGTGAATTGGAACAGTCCGCCTCCTTTTCCCATTACCGCCGGCGGCAACAATCCTTATTATCCGCCCGGGACCACGAACATCACGCAGAGTACCTCCCTCGTGACCGTACCGATATATGACGGCAATGGGGTCTGCTCAGGAAATAGCTGCGCTCAACAAAGCGTGATTGGCTTCATGCAGCTTTTCATAGATCAAACGAGCAGCGGTGCAAAGGATATTGTGGACGCCCACATTGTTAACATTGCAGCTTGCAGCGCCAGCGGCAACGGAAATGGCAACGGGGGACCGCCCGTTACCGGCGGCGGGGCCACCCTGATTCCCGTGCGCCTCGTGCGCAACCCGTAAAAAGCCGGTAGTTCGTAGTTTGCACCTGGTAGTTGGCGGGGCAGCGTGCCGCGGCATGCTACCAGTCCCAACTACCAGTTACTCACTAGCGAGCGTCCGCGTTCCTCTTCCACCTGCTCGACATACGCATTTACACTAACCACTGGCCACTGCCCACAGGCCACTGCTTATGCCCGACTGCATATTCTGCCGCATCATTCGCGGGGAGGCGCCCGCCAAAAAGATTTATGAAGACGAGCGCGCCTTCGTTTTTGAGGATATCAACCCGCAAGCTCCCACCCACGTGCTGATCATTCCCAAGAAGCACAT
>DATGGJ010000359.1:0-1786 GCA_035308585.1 Terriglobales bacterium | reverse complement strand
GTTCCGGCCAAAGCACTTTCTTAGTATGAATTGTATTTTTGCCTGGGAAACCGGCGAAAGTAACTGAAGTAACTGACCGCTCTGCCTTGGGGGCGGGCTGGAAAGGAAGGTCGCCCGCAACTCCTCGGTTCAGAAGGTCATAGAAGCGATACGGCGGCGGTGGGGCGCAAAGCGGCGAAGTCGGCGCCGGGGACCGCACTTTGGTCACTCCGTAGCCGGCTCACCCCAAATCCTGCCCCATTTTTGCTCCTTGCCGGCAATATGGCGCAAGCTGCGGATGGCTGATGCCAAATCATTTCACGTATGCTGGTGCATTACTGGAGATGAAATGGCCACCTCCCTCGACCCCGTCCTGCGTGAAAAACTGCTGAATCGGCGGCATACGTTGCAGAAATCCATCACCGGCGTGTCTCCGGGGGCCAAAGTGATTAACTTGCTGCAGCAGGTGGACCAGGCCCTGGAGCGGATGGACAGCGGCACCTATGGACTCTGCCAGGTCTGCCATGACGCCATTGAACCGGAACGGCTGGCCGCCGACCCGCTTGCCTGCTTCTGTCTTGATCACCTCAGCCCCGCGGACCAGCGCGCGCTGGAGCACGACCTGCGGCTGGCGCGCCAGATTCAAGACGGGCTGCTGCCCAAAACCGACTCCCGGTTTGGCCGCTGGCAGATTGCTTATCATTACCAGCCCGCCGGCATGGTCAGCGGCGATTATTGCGACGTCGTGGATGCCGCCGACCGCGGGTTGTACTTCATGCTGGGCGACGTTTCCGGCAAAGGCATCGCCGCCGCCATGTTGATGGCCAATCTGCACGCCCTGTTCCGCGCTCTTATCTCCGCCGGCCTGCCCCTGGGCGAACTGGTTACTGAGGCCAGCCGCGCCTTCTGCGAAACCACCCTGGCCACCCACTACGCTACCCTGGTGTGTGGGAACGCGCTGGCCTCAGGCGAGGTCGAACTCTGCAATGCCGGCCATCTACCTTGCCTGCACATCCAAGCCGGCGAGGTGGCCGAAGTCCCCTCCACCGGCTTGCCTTTAGGCATGTTCTGCAGCCAGGAATTTGCCCTCACGCGAGTGCATTTGCAGCCAGGCGATAGCCTTCTGCTTTACACCGACGGTTTGACGGAAGCGGAGGATGGTTCCGGGGCGGCTTACGGGGTGGAACGTTTGCGCCGGCTGGCGGCTGATTGCGGAGCTGAGCCGAAGAGCCTGCTGGGCGCCTGCCGCAAGGACCTGGATACATTCCGCGGCACTACCGCCCTGAACGATGACCTCACCTTGATGGCCGTGAGCCGGGCGCTCTAAAGCTGAATCGCCGGCTTGAGGCTCACGCCGCCGAGGCGTACTTGGCCAGCTTGCTGAGCACGCCCTGGACCATTTCTTCGCGTCGGCGCAGCACCGCCTTGAACTCTCGATGCTCGGTACGGCAGATCTCGCGCAGCAATTCGCGATGATGTTCTTCCAGGATTTCGGTGATTAATTCGTGCTCTTCCGGGGTGAATGTCACTTCCATGGCTTTGTCCTCCACCCACAGACCGCGGCCGGCAGGAAGCGGCCGCCTGTCCCTTAGAGGAAGCCGCCCGTCTGGATGGTCAACGCGCTCAGAGCCAGTTCTACCTTTGTGATCGCCTCATCCAATTGCGCGTGGTGCTCGGCGTCTTGCAGCTTTTCGCGCAAACTCTTCAGCACCTGGCGGGCCCGGCTGAGATGTTCAACGGCTTGCGCCGAACCAGCCTCCGGCGGCTTGGCTGCGGACTTGGTGGGCATTTCCAAACTCCTTCTCCT
>DATGGJ010000358.1:0-5519 GCA_035308585.1 Terriglobales bacterium | reverse complement strand
CAGACCGGCCAGCAGAAAATCCTGTGTACCTGCTTTCAAGCCGGTCGTTGAACCGGCATACATTTTCTTACTAAAATTACCGGCGACCTCGGTCGAGGTCACGGATGACATTTCACGCCAGGGCAAAAGCGTGAAACCCAGGCCTCCGTGCTGCTCGCCATTCATCAATGGCGGTTCGTGAACCTGTCGAGTGGTCCCGCGCGACTTCCTCCAGAGCGAACGAGACATGGTGTTTACCAAGGCCCACGCACTCCGTCGCGAATGCAACCGACCATCGCTTGCGAAAAGCAGTGGTCAAGAATGAAGGAGACAATCATGAAAATCGTAGTGATCGGCGGTACTGGACTCATTGGATCGAAGCTCGTCAACAAGCTTCGCGAACATGGACACGAGGCGATAGCGGCAGCACCCAATACCGGGGTCAACACTCTCACAGGCGAGGGACTAACCGAAGTGCTGAAGGCTGCTTCGGTTGTCGTTGATGTATCGAACTCTCCCTCGTGGGAAGACGCGGCTGTGCTGAAATTCTTCGAAACGTCAACCCGTAACCTCCTTACCTATGAAGCGGCTGCAGGCGTAGGACATCACGTTGCTTTGTCCGTGGTGGGAACCGAGCGGCTGTCTGAGAGCGGTTACTTCCGTGCCAAGATCGCTCAGGAAAAACTGATCAAAGAATCTTCCCTCCCCTACTCCATCGTGCACGCGACGCAGTTCTTCGAGTTCCTCAAGGGGCTTGCCGATATTTCCATGGTTGGCGACAAGGTGCATTTGCCCCATGTGCTTTTTCAGCCCATGGCTGCCGACGATGTCGCCAGTGGCGTGGCCAGAGTCGCGGTAGGCCCGCCGGTAAACGGCATTGTCGAAATTGGAGGCCCCGAACAGTTTCGCCTGGATGAGCTCGTCCGGAGGCGCTTGGCCGCGCTCAAAGATCTCCGCGAAGTCATTGCTGATCCCAACGCGCGTTACGCGGGAGCGAAACTCAGCGAGAGAACACTGGTTCCGGGCAATGACGCACGACTCGGCGAAACCCGCTTCGAAACCTGGCTGAGTCAGTCCACAAGGCAAATTGCAGCAGCGTGAAGAGGGCTGATCAAAGGAGCTCAGGAGATTTACCATCCGGGCAGGCCGCACGGCCTCACCTCCACCGATCAGGATGAAGTCAACGCCGACCTGCTGAAATTTTTGAGGTCGGTGCAACAGGCTCGCAGGGCAGCCTAGCAGCCACTTGAACTATGGGTGGCACAGGACGATTTGCATTGCGAGAAGCATTGACTGCTGTGGGTACATTTCTCGAAGCAGGCAACTGCAAGGCTGCAACGCTGTGAATTGTCGGCGGGGGTCCTTCGATAAGAGCGAAGGCGTTTGACCCCCCGCTCCTGATTCCTTAAACTTAGCCTAGCGTTCCCCGACTTTCTGGCCCGTCCGCGGGAGGCATTTTCCTGAACCTTAGATTCCGGCGCTGGTGGTGCGTCGCGCTTCTGGGCGTGCTCGCCCAGGTGTTTCTGGCCGCGGTGTGCCTGGCCCCCGAGGCCTTTGCCCAGATGACCCCCAAGGCCACGGTGGACACCAGCGAAACCCTCTTTACCGTGCTGGCCGCCATCAACACCTGCGGCTACGACCAGGAACTGGCGCAATCCGACCCCGTGCGCCTGCAGATTCGCGCCGAACTGGCGCGCTCCACCCAGGCCTCGCCCGATGCGGTCGCCGCTACCCGCCAAATCTGCCAGTTCTATACCGACCACCGCCAGGGCGACCAGTCCCATGACCTGGCGCAGTACGTCTCCCTGGCCTTGACCCTGGGCCCGCCCCCCGACTTCAAGCCCGCCATGAAAGAGGCTGACCTTCCGCCCGACGCCGGCTACGTGCTCGGTCTGGTGCCGCTGCTGCCCTCTTTCTATAAGACCGCCGGCCTGCACGACATCTGGCTGCGCCACCAGGGCCAATACGAGGGCCTGATCAATCAGTTCCACACCCCCATCGCCCGGCTGCTCAGCGCCACTGACCTCTATTTGCGCCTGCCCATCGCCGGCTACATGGGGCGCAAATTCAACATCTACCTGGCGCCCTTGGGCGCGGCGGGGCAGGTCAACGCGCGCAACTACGGCAACGACTACTACATCGTGCTCACGCCCGCGCACGGCAGCCTGCAGTTCAATCAGGTCCGCCACACCTACCTGCATTATGTGCTCGATCCCATTGCCATGAAGCGGCCCACCGCCATGAGCCACCTGGAACCGCTGCTGCCCCTGGTGCAGACCGCGCCCATGGACGAAGTGTTCAAGCACGATGCCACCCTGCTCTGCACGGAGTCGCTCATCGAAGCCGTTGAGGCCCGCATGATCCCGGCCAAGGGCAAGGGCAAAGAACAGGAAAAGGAAGCGGAGGCGCAGCGTCAGCAGACGGTGGATGCGGCCATGCGGCAGGGCTATATTCTGACCCAGTACTTCTACGACCAGCTGCGCAGCTTTGAGAAGGGCCCCGTGGGCCTGCAGGACGCCTTCCCCAACTGGCTGTATGACATGGACCTAGACCACGAAAAGAAGGTGGCGCGCAACACCGAATTCGCCAAGAGCGCGCATCCGGAAGTGGTGCGCCTGGCGCCGCCGCTCCAGCCCTCGCTGCTGGATACTGCGGAAAAGGAGCTGGTGGGCGGCAACCTGGCGGGAGCGCAGCAACTGGCGGAGCAGGCCCTCAGCCAGCACAAGGATGATGGCCGGGCCTTTTTTATTCTGGCGCGCACCGCTACCATGAAGGGCGACATGACGGGCGCGCAGAAGTTTTTTGCCCGCACCGTAGAGGTCAGCAAGGAACCCCGGCTGCTGGCCTGGTCGCACATCTATCTGGGAAGAATTTTCGATCTGCAGGATAATCGCCAGGCGGCCCTGGACCACTACCGCACCGCTTTGAACAGCGGGGACCTGGATCCGCAGGTGCGGGCGGCGGCGGAGAAGGGCTTGCAGCAGCCCTACGCGCCGCCGGAGCACGCGCAATAAGTTCGCAATCAGCCGGACGGATGCGAAAGTAATCCGCCTAACAGGCAAGGAGAGAGCATGAAGCGAGCCATCATCTTCACCGCCGCGCTACTGGTCGCAAGTTGGGCCATGGCGCAGAACAGCAACCAGCAGGGCGCCGCCCCGGGCCAGCCGCCCGCGGCCCAGGGCTCGCAGTCGCAGCCGGGAGCCGCCCAGACGCAGCCCTCAGCCGGCTCAACCCAGCAGCCCGGCGCCGCCGGGGCGCAGGCCCCCGCTCCCAAGCGTCCGCCCCAGGCCAAGACCCAGGAAGAGTTCAAGGCCTTCCAGACCGCTTCCGCGGCCACTACGCCGGAGGCGCAGGAAAAAGCGGCTGACGATTTTGCCGCCAAGTTCCCCCAGAGCGAACTGCGTCCCCTGCTCTACCGCCAGGCCATGAACAGCTACCAGAACGCCAACAATGCCGACAAGATGGTGGAGATGGGGCGCAAGATTCTGGCCATTGACCCCGACGACCCGCAGGCGCTCATCGAGGTGGCGGAGGTGCTTTCCGAGCGCACCCGCAGCACCGACCTGGACTTCAACGAGAAGACCGCGGAGGCCAGTAAGCTGGCCACCCACGCCCTCGACACCATTGATACCGACCTGATGTTTTCCGCCAATGCGCCGCCGGACAAGGTGCAGGCAGCCAAGGACTGGCTGCGGGCCACCGCTTACGCCATTCTGGGCAACATCGCCATGGTGAAGAAGGACTATCCGGGCGCGGAACAGAACCTGAAGAAGGCCATTGACATGGGCAAGAGCCAGCCCGATCCGGTCAACTACCTGCGCCTGGCGGTGGCCCTGGATAATCAGAGCAAGTACGCGGAAGCCCTGGCCACGGCCGACCAGGCGGTCAGCATGACCCAGGAAAACACCACCGTGGGCCAGCTCTCGCGGCAGGAGCAGAGCCGCCTCAAGCAGCTGGCGGGCAGCGGCGCGCCGGCCGGCCAGCCCAAGCCGCAGACACCGCCACCCACTTCACCGCAGCCGGAGACCCCGCATCCATAGCGCGGATCAAGGCGCTGTGCGGCAGGGCAGCCCCCATAAGCGGCCTGCTGGTCTGTCATGGAGAAAGCGAATATAGCCGCGCTGGAAGCGCTCCTGGGGCACCATTTTCAGCGCCCGGACCTGCTGCACCGGGCGCTGACCCACAGTTCCCGGGCGCGCGAGCAGGAAGCCAGCACGGGCGGTAAAATCATAGATAACGAGCAACTGGAGTTCCTGGGCGACGCCGTGCTGGGCTTCGTAACCAGCGAAGAGCTCTACCGCCGTTATCCGGAATTTGAGGAAGGGCACCTCTCCAAGCTGCGCGCCCACCTGGTAAGCGGGCGGCACCTGGTGCGGGTAGCCCGCGAACTGGACTTGGGCGACTACCTGGCCCTGGGCCGGGGCGAGGAAAAAAGCGGGGGGCGCGGCAAGGCTGCCCTGCTGGTGAATGCTTTGGAAGCGGTAGTGGCAGCCATATACCTGGATGCGGGCCTGGAGAAAGCGCGGGAGTTGATCCTGCAGCGCATACTTCTTCCCGAGTTGCGCGAGATTCCCGGCGGCACCGCCGTTCCCATCACCGATTACAAATCCACCCTGCAGGAGGTTGTTCACTCCACCGGTCACGCTCAGCCCTCCTATGTCCTGGTTAAGGAAGAGGGCCCCGAGCACAGGAAAACCTTTACCGTGGAAGCGCGTCTGCATAAAGGTAAGGGCGAGCATCATCCCGAGTTCGTGGCCCGGGCGGCAGGCCCGACCAAAAAGCGCGCCGAACAGGAAGCGGCCCGCCAGGCGCTGGAATACCTGGGCTCGCTGTCGCTGCCCGCGAGCAAGAGCAAACATTCTGAGAAGAGCCAGTGAGTGAACAGCCAGTAGCGGAAGAAGTCGCCCAACAACCGCCGGAGGCGCCATCGGCGCCGTCGGCTCCGGAGCGCCGGCGGGCGCTGCGCGCCGGCCTGCCCGCTTCCCTCCAGTCTCTGCTGGTGACCATCGTCATCGCCCTGTTTGTCATCACCTTTCTGGTGCAAGCCTTCCAGATTCCTTCCGAATCCATGGAAAACACTCTGCTCATCGGCGATTACCTGCTGGTGGATAAAGTGGATTATGCCTACGGCGGCATCTGGGCAGATATCCTGCCCTATAGCAAGATTGAGCGCGGCGATATCGTGGTGTTCCACTACCCCGTGCACCCTGACCAGCACTTTGTGAAGCGGGTCATCGGAGTGCCCGGCGACCACATCCGCATGAATGGCAAGCAGGTATGGGTAAACGGAAACCCGTTAAAGGAAAACTACGCCATTTACCGCTCGGCGGCGGATGACGCTTACCACTACCACTTTCCCAATGCCGATTTCGTAGCCGCCGGGGTGGAGGCGCGCTGGTGGCTGCAGATGCGCACCCTGATTCATAACGGCGAGTTGACCGTTCCTCCGGGACAGTACTTCGTGCTCGGTGACAACCGCGACGAGAGTCTGGATAGCCGCTTCTGGGGATTCGTTCCGCGCGCCAATATCGTATGCCGTC
>DATGGJ010000357.1:0-17563 GCA_035308585.1 Terriglobales bacterium | reverse complement strand
TTGAACAGTACCAGCTGCACATCATTGCGGCGCAGTGCCGCTCCCGGAGCCAACCGGCGCAGTATCCCGCCAAATTGGGTGATGCGCACTGCCAGGGCTTGGGATACGGATTCGCGCCGAGCCTCGCCGGTGCGCAGATCGGTAAATTCCGCCTCGAAGCGCCCCAGGTCATGCGTCAGCCACAGGCGCAATGCTTCGGCATAGTAAGCTCCCATGCCCATGCGCTGCTTCATGTGGGCATGCAGGCGGTAGAACATGTCGGCGTCCACGCCCACCCCCACCGCAATCACGAAGTAGCGGCTGGCCGCCTGTCCCCGGCTGTCCTGGAAACTGATGCGTCCTACTGCAATGCGCTGGGGGCTGGCGGTGAGCGCGGCCCGCGCCGCCCGCACCGGATCGCGGGGCAGGCCCAGATCATGGGCCAGGGCGTTGGCCGTGCCCATGGGAATGACGCCCAGGGCGGCGTGGCTGAACACCAGGCCCTGCAGGATGTCATGCACGGTGCCGTCGCCGCCACAGGCGAAAACTGCGCCGCAACCATCGGCCACCAGTTGCCGCGCCTGCTCGCCTGCCTGCCGGGGGCCTCTGCTGGCCACGATGGCGGCTTGCACCCCGCCCTGCCGCAGAGCCGCGGCTGCCGCTTCCACCTGGGCGCGGCGCCGTTCGTCCTGCCGCCCTGAAACCGGGTTGTAGATGAGGGCCGCTGTGCGGAACATTGGTCTGCCGCCGGACCGCCTCGCTCCCCTAGGTTAGCAGCTTCTGCGGCTGGCGGCGGGGGTGCTTGTGCGGTCTCGGAGCTCGTCCCGCCGCCACTCGGTCTCTGAATATAATCGAAAGAATGGCCACCGCCGCCAAGGACATAAGCCGCCGGGTCGAGGAACTGCGCGACCAGATCCGCTACCACGAGCACCGCTACTACGTGCTCGACGAACCTGAACTTAGCGACGCCGACTTCGACCGCCTCATGCAGGAGCTTAAAAAGCTGGAGGCGGAGCACCCCGAGCTGATCACGCCCGATTCTCCCACCCAGCGCGTGGGGGGCAAGCCGCGCGAGGGCTTCGTCAAGGTGCCGCACTCCACGCCCATGCTTTCGCTGGACAACGCTTACAGCGAGCAGGAACTGCGCGACTGGGAGCGGCGGGTGCACGAGCTCAGCGGGCGCGCCACCGTGGACTATGTCTGCGAACTCAAGCTGGACGGGCTCTCCATGGCGCTGCGCTACGCTCCCGACCAGCAGGACCGGGACAGCTCACGCCTGGTGCAGGGGCTCACACGCGGGGATGGCTCCATCGGCGAAGAGGTCACGGCCAACGTGAAGACCATCCGCTCGGTTCCTTTGGCGATTCCGGCAGCCACCTTGAAGAAAGCGGGCCTGCCGGCGGAATTTGAGGTGCGCGGCGAAGTCATCATGCCCACCAGGTCTTTCGAGCGCATGAACGAAGAGCGCGAGCGCCAGGGCCTGGCGAAGTTCGCCAACCCGCGGAACGCGGGCGCGGGCGCGGTGCGCGTGCTCGACCCCAACATCACCGCGCAGCGCCGCCTGGATTTCTACGCCTACTTCCTGCTGCGGGATGGGCGCATGTTCATGCCCCGGCAGTCCGAAGCCCTGGAGGCCCTGCAGACTGCCGGTTTCAAGGTGAATCCCAACTGGCGACGGGCGCAGAACGGAGAAGAAGTCTGGAAATTCATCACCAGCTGGGAGCCCAGGCGCGACACGCTGGCTTACGAGATTGACGGCGTGGTGGTGAAGGTGGACGAAACCCGCCTGCAGCGCGAACTGGGCTACACCGGCAAAGCGCCGCGCTGGGCCATCGCCTACAAGTACGCCGCGCGTTCCGGAATCACCAAAATAGAAGACATCCGGGTGCAGGTGGGCCGCACCGGCAAGCTGACGCCGGTGGCGTGGCTGCAGCCGGTGCCGATAGGCGGCACCACCGTAACCCGCGCCACTCTGCACAATGCCGACGAAATCGAGCGCCTGGGGGTGAAGATCGGCGACTGGGTGGAAGTGGAGCGCGGCGGCGACGTGATTCCCAAGGTCACGCGCGTGCTCGACGACAAACAGCACCCGCGCGGCCACCAGCAATTTCACATGCCTGAGCGCTGCCCCGAGTGCGGCGGCCACGTGGTGCGCGTGGAGGGCGAGGCCGACCATCGCTGCGTCAACGCCAACTGCCCCGCCAAGCTGCGCGAAACCATCCTGCACTTCGCCTCGCGCGGGGTCATGAACATCGAGGGCATGGGGGATGCCCTGGTCAATCAGCTAACCGACCGCGGCCTGGTCAAGAGCGTGGCCGACATCTACAAGCTCAGCAAGCAGGACTTGCTGGGGCTGGAGCGCATGGGCGATAAGTCCGCCCAGAACGTGCTCAACGAAATTGAGAACTCCCGCAAGCTGCCCCTGGAGCGCGTGATCTACGGCCTGGGCATACGGTTTGTGGGCGAGCGCACGGCCGAGTTCCTGGCCCAGCACTTCGGCTCGCTCGACGCCATGATGCAGGCCAGCATGGAGGAGCTTCAGGAGGTCAACGAGGTCGGCCCACGGGTCGGCCAGAGCATCTACGATTTCTTCCAGGAACCCAAGAACCGCGAACTGGTCCAGCGCCTGCGCGAGGCGGGCCTGACCTTCACCGGCAAGAAGCGGGAAAGAGGCACGAAGCTGGCGGGCAAAACCTTCGTGCTTACCGGCACGCTGGCCAGCCACAGCCGCGACGAAGCCAAAAAGATGATCGAAGACGCCGGCGGCAAAGTCACCGGATCAGTCAGTAAGAAGACCGACTACGTGGTGGCCGGCGCCGATCCCGGCTCCAAGCTGGACAAGGCGCGAGAGCTGGGCGTGAACGTTATAGACGAGGAAGGGTTGCTGCAGCTACTGGCGAAGTAATTGTTTTCCCGCAGATAAACGCGGATGCTTTTTCAATCCGTGGCATCCGCGTTTATCCGCGGTGATGAAGCTCAAGCGACGTCGCGTTTCTTTTCGGGCGCGGGGGCGCATTGCGGGCAACTGGCCTGAATATCCACCCGGTTGCGGCGCAGGTGCTCCTGAAAGGCGGACCAGCGCGAACTCAGAGCATCTTCGCCATAGGCCGCGTTCTGCGCCCGGTCAACGGTGCCGCCGGGGTGCTCGGTCAATTTGCCGCCGCTGGGCATCGGCGAACTGAACTTGTCGTGAATGGGTTCAGGGTAGAGCTCCGCGGCAGTCAATTCGCGATCCCGCGGCGGCGCTCCGGAGACCTGAGCCCCAGTAGTTTCCGGCGGGGTTACATCCCGATCCGACCCGCGATGATGCTGTACCGGGTCATCATGCCAGCTCTTTTCGTACTCGTCCTGGAATCTTTTCCAGCTGTCATCAGATTCGAGGGTCCTTTCGTCGTAGACGGGGAATTCCTTGATCTGCTGCTTGGTCACGCCGACCACGAAATCGCCAGGGCTCTTGGCGTAGGGAAAAATGCGGTCCGCCGGGACCAGAAACTTGTGGCTCTTGAGCCAGCCGCCACTGTCCACCACCGCATACTTAACTTCGCCAGTGCCGTGGTCGAGTATGACGTCATCCAGCTTTCCAATCTTTTCGTCTTCCAGACCGTACACGGTTGAGCCGCGCACATCCGCGGCTACGGGTAATTTGAAGTTGCGCAAGGTACCATAATGCGCCATCTGTGCTTCTCCTCCTTGCCTGCTCTTATGCATAGGATGCGATGGACAAGGGAGGCGTAAGCCGGCCAGCAGCACTCATAGCTGAACCGCGAGCAATTAGCTGGTCAGCTATGAGTACTACCCGCTCAGCTTCTCCCGCAGCCGCTGGTAGGTAGTTTCCAGGGCTTCCGGCAGGACGCGGGTCTCGGCCGTGGTGGTCATGAAATTGGTGTCGGCGGCCCAGCGTGGCAGCAAGTGCACATGGATGTGGTCGGCCACGCCGGCGCCTGCCGCCTGGCCAATATTCATGCCCAGGTTAATGCCATCCGGCCGGTACACCTGGCGAAGCACGCTTTCCATGCGCTGGCAAAGGTCCATTACTTCGTGGGCCGTGGCCGCGTCCAGTTTCTGCAACTCGTCCTCATGCTGATAGGGCACGATCATCACATGACCGGAAGTGTAGGGATAGGCATTGAGGATCACGTAACAAGACGAACCGCGATAGACGATGCCGGCTTCGGCGTCGGGCAGTTTGGCGGCTTGGCAGAAAATGCAGCCTTCAGGCTTGCGTGCGCCGGTTACGTAGGCGTAACGCCACGGCGTCCACAGATAGTCCATGCCGCCGAGAGTAGCAGATGTGCATCCGCTTTTCCGAGCTTCCCCCGGCCTTCGCTGCCGCAGGCGGGCCGGAGGCGCATTTTTAGCGAAGAATCGAGGGGCAAGGGCGAAAAATGCCGCTGCACCTGCGCCAGTGCAGTTTCGGCGAACCGAAATTTTTCCCGCTGGTTTGACACTTTTTGCGAGCGGTTGCTATAGTCGAAGGGTTCCGTAGAGACGCGGGTTTCCCGTAAGACGATCCGCCGGCTGAAAGCAGTTTTCAGCGCTTTGTAGGACGGGTCAACCACACCGAGATACAAGCCAGCAGTTCATCTGCCTAGCTCGTTCCACCCCGCGTCTTTCGGGTGCACCGGTATCATTATGGCGCTCGAAGACACCATCAGCAGCAACCTGGAACCCCAGTTTGCATCTCAGTCCTCGGAATCAGAAACTCGCATGACCTCGCAATCCGCCACTTCCGCTCAGACCCAAAAAGAAAACATGACAACAGACGATTTCGCCACCGCACTGGAAACCTTCACCTCTGAACCCGAAACCGCCTCCGGCGACGACCATGTCCTTAAGGGCACCGTGCTCAAAGTCACGCCCACTCAGGTAGTGGTGGACATCGGCGCCAAATCCGAAGGCATGGTGCCTATTGCCGAAGTGCTGGACCACGAAGGCAAGCCCAAGGTGCAGGCCGGTGATGCCATTGACGTGATGGTGGAGAAGGGCGAGACCGAGGAAGGCTACATCAATCTTTCCCACCTCAAGGCGCAGCGGTTGCGGGCGTGGGACGAAATTGAAGCGGCCCACAATGAGAAGCGGCCGATCCGGGGCGTAGTGGTGGACCGCATCAAGGGCGGGCTTACCGTGGACATTAACGGCGCCCATGCCTTCCTGCCGGGCTCGCAGGCAGACTTGCGGCCGGTGCGCAACCTGGAAGGTTTTAAGGGCCAGGAAATTGAAGTTCACGTCATCAAGCTCAATAAGAAGCGGGGCAACATTGTGGTTTCGCGCAAGCAGCTTCTGGAAGAGGAACAGGCTTCCAAGCGCGAAAAGATTATGGAGCACCTGCACGAAGGGGCGGTGCTGACCGGCACGGTGAAGAACCTGACCGATTACGGCGCCTTCGTGGACCTGGGCGGCATTGACGGCCTGCTGCACATTACCGACATGTCCTGGGGGCGGCTGACCCATCCCCGCGACCTGGTGAACGTGGGCGATGAGATTCAGGTAAAGGTGCTCAAGTTCGACAAGGACAAGCAGCGGGTTTCTCTCGGATTCAAGCAGCTCACTCCCGATCCCTGGCTGGATGCGGCCCAGCGCTATCCGGTGAGCGCGCGGGTCAAGGGCCGGGTGATCAGTGTCACGGATTACGGAGCTTTTGTGGAACTGGAACAGGGCATCGAAGGGCTGGTGCATGTCAGCGAGATGACCTGGTCCAAGCGCATGAAGCATCCCTCCAAACTGGTCAACGTGGGCGACACCATTGAGACCGAGGTGCTGGCGGTGAATCCCGCCGAGCGGCGAATTTCCCTGGGCATGAAGCAGTTGGAGGCTAACCCCTGGGAATCGCTGGTGGAGAAGTACCCGGTGGGGTCCACGGTGGAAGGCCGGGTGCGCAACCTGACAGATTTCGGCGCCTTTATTGAGATTGAAGATGGTATTGACGGCCTGGTGCACGTAAGCAACCTGAGCTGGACCAAGCGGGTGAAGCATCCCTCCGAAGTGCTGAAAAAGGGGGACCGGGTTAAGGCCATCGTGCTGGCCATCGAACCGGACAAGCGGCGCCTGTCGCTGGGTGTGAAACAGCTCCAGCCGGACGTGTGGGAGACCTTCTTCCAGACCCACCGCGTGGGGGACGTGCTGCACGGCAAGGTGCTGCGCGTGGCCAGCTTCGGCGCTTTTGTGGAGATTGCCGATGGGGTCGAAGGCCTGTGTCACAACTCGGAGGCGGTGGACGACAACGGAACACCGGTCCACCTGGAGCCCGGGCTGGAATCCGACTTCAAAATCATCAAGATGAATCCCGGCGAAAAGAAGGTGGGATTGAGCATCCGGGCGGTCGGCGAAGAAGGCACGCGTGCCGACGTGGAGGCTTACAAGCACCCGGTTTCCAGCGCCACCTCTACCATCGAAGAGCTGATGTCGTGGAAGCGCGCCGGCAACGACCAGGGCTGAGCAGGCGGCCAACTGGCGGTTTAAGTTCAGGCGCGGCCCCCTGTGCCCGCCCAGAACCTACTTCATCTCAACTCTCAGATTGATTACGGCATTCGGGCGGCTGTCAAACGAGCTGAGCGTCTTGGTGTCGCTCTTGTGGTTCTTGTACTGGGCGTACACCTGGTAGTCAATGTTGGGAGACAGGGCGGGAAAGCGATACATGCCGTCTTTGCCCACGATATAGGTTTTCACGCCCATGGTGCGCGTATTGGTGAGATAGACCACCGAGTCGCTAAGCGGGGAACCATGCTGGTCGCTCACGAACCCAGTGAGGGCACGCGTTTGCGGAGCCCGTTCCTTTACTTCACGGAACTGCGGCCCCGGCAGTTGCGCCGCAGCCAGCGTGCCTGCCAGCACCAACCCAACCAAAAAAGCCCAGGTCTTCTTCACAAAAGACCTCCCTGTGCCCTGATGTAACTTGAGCTTCTACTCTGTTAGATGCAGCCCGACGTCCACCCGCACGTCATTCTGGACTTGCACTGTGACCTGGGGCGGCGACCAATGGTTACTTTGGTCATCCCTTTTGGCCTTCTTCGGCCGCTTTACGTCCGCCCAGACCACGTATTTGCCGGCGGGCACCAGTTGCTCAAACTCACCCACGTGATTGGAATAGACCTGCCAGCGCGCTTTCTTATCAGCAGGCGCGACGTATTTTGACGCGCACTCCGTACACTGGTTGGTCCTTGGCATTCCACACCGTGCCGAAGATCAGCCCATCATGGCTTTGCTCGGCTCTCTTGTCGCGGGGAAGGGCTGCCGCGCGGGCTGGCTCGGTCGCTGGCATCAGGGTAAGGAACAATGCCAGCACAAGCGCAGTGCCGCCCACGTTGCGATTTCGTCCTGGTTGAGCTGAATGCAATTGGTTTGCAGAGAAGTGGCCGCCGGAGGCGGCATTGCCTACCCCAGCGGACGCTAGGAATAGTCGCCGTCCTCCTCCTCCTCTTTTGCCTCTTCCTCGTCCTCTTCGTCGATCGGGTTCAACTCCAGTGGATTAGTCGTGACTACCTCGAAATCGGTGCCGCACTCCGGGCAGGAAACGATTTCGCCCTCGTCCACCTCGTCTTCCTCGATGTCGAGATCGGTTTCACACTCCGGACAGAGAACCATAAATGCCTCCCACCTATAAGCGACTCTCCCTGTGTATCTTTTAGAAGCTATTCCCGTTCAGCGTCAAGCCCAACAGGGGCGGGTGAGCCCTCCGTAACCCCCAGCAAATGGGTAGGGTGCTCCCAGTCGCCATACCGCTGCTTTTTGTGAATCCCCTTTGCTGGCAAGTGATGATGCACGCCCGGAGCCGGTTGCCAGAAATTTGCCTCCGCGCGGGCGTCCTACTTTGATTCGCTGTGCGCCGTCTTGCCTGCCAGCAGGTCGAGGGCGTGAGGCAGAAGGTCAATCACCGCAGCCAGGGATTCGGTTGCTCCCTGGGGACTGCCTGGCAAATTGAGCACCAGCGAGGTTCCGCGGGTGGCGCAGAGAGCGCGGCTGAGTGCTGCCAGCGGTGTTTTCTTCACGCCTTCGGCGCGCATGCGTTCGCCGATGCCCTGCACCTCGCGGTCACAGATGGAGAGCGTCGCTTCCGGCGTGACATCGCGGGTGGCTACCCCTGTGCCGCCGGTGGTCACCACCAGCCGGGCCTGCTCGCACAGTCCTACCAGCGCGTTCTCGATGTGATTGCGCTCGTCGGGTACGGCTTCGCGCTTTACCACCCGGTAGCCCGCTTTCTCCAGCGCCGCCGCTACTGCCGGTCCGGAGCCGTCCTGGCGCGAGCCGGCCACCACCGAATCGCTTACCGTAAGCACCGCCGCGGTGCGGGCTGCCATCTCAGTTGCCGAGGACATTGTCTTCCGCGCCCCGGTTGGCTTCATCGAGCAGGCGCAGCCCTTCCATCAGCAGCCCCTGGGTGGAGAGAGTGGTGCTCTTGTTGTTGCTGCGGCCGTCGAAGTCAATCTGGAAGTTGCCGCCCGTCCAGGAGAGCACTTTGTACACCGCGGCATCGCCTACCAGGCTGCCATAGGCCGCGTGCCTGATCTGGCCCTCCACAAAGAACATTTCGCAACGTTCATTTTCATGGGTGATGATGAGCGAGCAGCTCTTGCGCCCCATTTCCAGCGACTGCACCAGGTCAATGACGTTCATCTGCGCCAGGCTGCCGCGAACCATGCTCCCGCCCGGGGCTTCCTTGGCCATTTTTTCCAGCGCGATCTTGTCAATCACACGCTTGATGCGGGTGGTGGCTTCCTTGATGAAGAAGGGCTTTTCCAGCATGTCGTCCACGGGCTCCTGCATGCTGAGCCTGTCGGCGATGTCGGATTTGCTGGCCAGCAGGATGACAGCCGTGGCGGCCGTGGCCGGGCGGCTCTTGAGCTTCTCCACCAGTTGCCGGCCGTCCATGCCCGGCATCTGGTAGTCGCTGATCAGCAGGTCGGGGGGGTCGTCCACCGCCTTCAGCAGGGCGTCCGCGCCATCCGTGGCGGTGCTGACCGTGGCCAGCGAAGACAGCGCCTGGCGCAGCATGCCCAGCACCATGGGGTTGTCGTCCACCAGCAGCACTTTGACGTTAGCGGGCATCTCAGCCTGAGCTCTTGCCGGCGCGCCGGTAGTCGCCGCTCTTGCCGCCCGACTTGCGTTGCAGGACCACTTCGCGGATCTCTATGCCCTTGTCCAGGGCCTTACACATGTCGTACACGGTCAGGGCGGCGATGCTGGCGGCCACCAGCGCTTCCATCTCCACCCCGGTGGGGGCGGTGGTGGTTACTTGGGAGCTAATAGCGACGCCATTCTCGCATAGCTCTACCTGCACATCAACGTGCGAGAGAGGTAGCGGATGGCATAGGGGAATGAGTTCGGCGGTTCGCTTGGCCGCCATAATGCCAGCCAAACGAGCCACTTCCAGGGGATCGCCCTTGGGATTGCCGGGCAGCGCTTCCAGTACCTGCGGCGAGAGGGCTACGAAAGCGCTGGCTTCGGCGGTACGCGCCGTGGCCGCCTTGGCGGAAACATCCACCATGCGCGCCTTGCCCGCCGAATCGTAATGGGAGAGTTTCTTGGCCATCTGCCGCTAAGTCCATGGTACAGCAGGGAACAAAATCCATGGCTGCGGAACTGAACCGGGGAGTGTGGAGGCGAAAAGCTCTCTCATTAATCCCTTGACACCGGGCTAAGGGGCTTTTCTGAGCTTTGGGCGGCGATTCCAGACTGAGCTTCTGTAGCCATGCTGCGGGTGACGCCCGTGTTACAGCAGCAGGAGTTGTCGCGAACTTGACGCGCCCCTTGCTGCCACCGGCGCACCCAGGCGCCTAAAACCTCTACCTCGCCAATGCTTTAGCCGGAGCGGGCCGTCGCACGACTGATCCCCATTCCAGGAATACACTCGGCAAGAAGGCAGCCAGCGCAATCGATGTCCAAACGACTATCTCGATCCCAACGAATCCACTGCGTAGGATAGGCGGAATGGGAATGAGGATACGGGCTACGGTGAAGACCATGGCGAAGGGATAGCCGCGAATCATCCAGCGCCGGTGTTGCTGGACGTTGCCAGTGCGGATGCAGTAGAGCGCGACTCCTGTGCAGAACATCCATCCGAATGCCTGCACCGCTGATGCCGCCGCCAGCGAAGGAGTGTCGACCCGCGCCGCCAGAGGAATCGCGATCGGAGCGCCGATCATCACGCTAAGGACGTATATGTAGCCCATGACGCGATGCACGCGGAGATGACGGCTGCGCAGCCGATTGGAAAACTGGAAGGCGCCCATGATCAGCGCCAAGCCAGCAAAAATCGCGTGTGGAATCAGAAACAGCGTTCCTGGCGCGAAATGTCGCGCGATCTGCGAGGAAGAATCGAATATCTGCGCGTTCTTCATGTATGTGACGAACGCGGTCACCGCAAAGAAAATCACGAAAAAGACGAGTTTTACTTGCGATCCCGAGCGCGCACGAGTGGCCGGCGCAACAGCAGTAGTAGTAGACATGTCTCACGCCCCTGTTCAGGAGATTTTGCCACAACTTATGCAGCGGCGGAAATACGTGTGGAAATGAATTTACCCCTTGAGGCGAAGAGGGACTGTCTCACCAGAATGATTTACGGGTGTCCCGGGCGGATTAACCCTTCATCCACACCGCTACAGTCTCCCCCGGGGCAATGCCCTGGCGGTCCGGCGGAACCACCACGTAGCAATTGGCGCGTGCCGCGCCGGCAATGTCGCCAGAGCCCTGCCAGGACGCCAGCTCAACCTCCAGTTCGCCAAATTGCCCGCTGAGGAGCCCGGGCAGGAAGCGCGTCAGGCCCGGCCTGACCTTGATTTCTCGTTTCAGGCGGACGGGGAAGAAGGTTAATGGGCGCGGCGTGGCTCCTCCCAGGGCCTCCAGCATGGGCCGGGCGAACAACTCGAAGGTCACCATGGTGGAGACCGGATTTCCCGGCAGTCCAAAAAAATATTTTTCCCGGGCGCGCCCGAACACCACCGGCCTTCCCGGCTGGATCAATGCGCCGGTAAAGAAGAATTCTGCCCCCAGTTCGCCCAGCACCTGCTCCACCAGGTCGTATTTGCCCATGGAGACGCCGCCGGCCAGGAGCAGCAGGTCAGCCTGCAATCCCTGTTCAATCAAGCGGCGCAACTGGACCGGTTCATCCGGCGCGATGGGCAGCAGCACGGGCAAACCGCCGGCAGAACGCACCTGCGCTGCCAAGGAGTAGCTGTTGGAATTGCGGATCTGGTTGGGACCGGGCGTGGCGGCGACATCCACAATCTCATCGCCGGTGGCCAGGATGGCTACCCGGGGCAGGGCTTGAACCAGCAGGCTGGCTTTGCCGACCGATGCCGCCACCGCCACTCCCGCTGCGTCCAGGCGCTGGCCGCATTTCAGCAGCACGTCTCCGGCGCGGCCCTCGCTGCCTCGAGGCACGATGTTTTCCCCCGCTGCGGCACCCTTCTGGATTTCAACTGTGTCGCCGCGTCGCGAGGTGTACTCCACCATGACCACGGCGTCAGCACCCGCCGGCGCTGGCGCTCCCGTCATGATGAGCACCGCCTCCCCGCTGCGCAACCGCGCGGGGGCATCTCCGGGCGCGACGCCAGCCCTGCTCTCGCCGATGATCTTCAGTGTGGCTGGAACCTGCGCCACGTCAGCCGCCCGCACGGCATAGCCATCGCGAGCCGAGCGGGGGAAGGGAGGGAAATCACGGTCCGCAACCAGCGCCTCCGCCAGCACCCGCCCGCCCGCGTGCTCCAGGTCCACCGGTTCGGGCTCAGCGGCCGCAATGGCTGCCGCCTGCTGCTCTACGGTGGCGCGGGCTTCCGCGAAGGGCAAGACGGTGGCCGGGGTTGCGCTCATGGCCTCGATGATAGCGAAGTCCATGGCGAGTAGTCAGCAGAAGCTTCCGGCGAGGCCCGATTCAGGTCGCTGGTGAGATGGCGATTTCTCAACAGTGGAGATTCACTGATGACGTTCACTTGCTGGCGAGTGCGGTTTGCACCTCAGCTTCAGTCTCTTTCTCGCTGTGCAGACCGACTGTAGCCGCAACAATTGTGCCTTGGGCATTCAGGAAATAGCTGGTCGGAAAACTTGCGATTCCGTATTCATTCCCGACGGCTTCGTTCCCATGAACAACGACGTAGTTTGTGCCGAACTGCTTCGCGTAGCTCTTTATGGCATCGTTCGATGCGCCATACATCTCGATTCCTATAATTTCAAGGCCTTTTGCCCTGTCTCGTTTTTGAATCTCGACCAGCCACGGGCTTTCCTTTAGACATGGTTCGCAAGTATCTCCGAAGAAGTTAAGCAGGACGGCTTTCCCGCGATAGTCGGATAGGTGGACAATTTTGCCGTCGCTAGTTGATAGCGCGAAGTTCGGCGCCTGGCGCGCTCGGGATGTTGCTGGAGTAAGCGATGAATTCGCGTGGTAGTGTTTGGACACACGAACCCCGCCGTAGATTACTGCTGTGATTGCCAGCATAAGACCACAGGCCCTTGCGACTTGGGTCCTCACAGGAATTGACTCCGTTGCAAGGCTCTGTTCGTGATTCGCCTCGCCCGCTTGCAATTGCCGGCATTTTAGCGCAA
This sequence comes from Terriglobales bacterium, assembly GCA_035308585.1. Taxonomy (GTDB): domain Bacteria; phylum Acidobacteriota; class Terriglobia; order Terriglobales; family Acidobacteriaceae; genus JAICWP01. The sequence continues at coordinate 5,050 of DATGGJ010000357.1, read as the reverse complement.
TTTCCAAACCTTGACGATAAAGAGCCTTTTCACTGGTTGCGCGCAGATGGCGCGCCATCCCATCGCTGTCTCCCCGCGAAGGAAAGATCGCCTTGGTCCTGTTTTTCTCCCCGCCTCTATGGTGAACCGCAGGCTTAGCGCTCGATTTCCAGCTCGGTTTCACCGGACGGCTCAGGTTTCGGCGGCTCGGGCTCGGGCGGCGGCGGCCCCACCAGGTCGGCCACTTCCAGGCGAAGGTTGCCGGCGTTGGTGGCATAGGAGAGCCCGCTTTCCAGTTCGATTACTCCGGCGCGGATCAGTTTCTCGATCTCGCCGTCGAAGTGCTGCATGCCGTCCTGGCTGCCGGTGCGCATGGCATCGAGCAGGGTCTTGCCGTCGCGCTCGCCCTTTTCCACGTACTCGCGGGTACGCAGAGTGGAGGTGAGGATTTCGATGATGGCCACGCGGCCGCTGCCGTCCTTGCGGGGCAGCAGGCGCTGGGAAATGATGTAGCGGAAGGAGCGTGCCAGGCGGTTGCGAATACCCTGCTGTTCCGATTGCGGGAAGACGCCGATAATGCGTTCCACCGTCTTGGAAGCATCAATGGTATGCAGCGTGGACATCACCAGATGTCCGGTTTCGGCCGCTTCCAGCGCGATTTCGATGGTCTCCCGGTCGCGCATTTCCCCCACCAGGATCACCTTGGGAGCCTGGCGCAGGGCGGCGCGCAGCGCCAGCGCGAAACTGGGCGTGTCACTGTGCAGTTCGCGCTGGTGAATGGTGCAGCGCTTGTGAGTGTGCAGAAACTCGATCGGATCCTCGATGGTAAGGATGTGGTAGGCGCGCTCCTGGTTCATGTGGCCCACAATGGCGGCCATGGTCGAGGACTTGCCGGAACCGGTAGGTCCGGTAATGAGCACAATGCCGTTTTTGAGGTTGACGATTTCGGCCAATTGGGGCGGCAGGTGCAGGCCGGCGAAGTCGGGAATGGCGTTGGGAATCACCCGCATCACGATGGCGCAGGTGCCCCGCTGAATAAAAATGTTGACCCGGAAGCGGGCCGAGCCCGGCAGGCTGTAGGAAATATCGCACGCACCCTGCTCGCGCAGTTTGGTCATGGCCTGCTTGTTGTTGCCGATCAGGTCGCCGGCAATGCGCCGCGTGTCATCGGCGCTGAGCACCGGCAATTGCGCGACCGGCGTGAGTTGTCCGTTCAATTCAACCTGCGGCGGCCGGCCCGGGGAAAAAATAAGGTCGCTGACCTTGTCGGAAACCCGCAGCATGGATATCAGGGTGCCGTTGGTGGCGGAGACGGAAGCGGCCGCAGCATGGGCCGAGAGCTCGGGAGCTGGGGTTGGGCTGGCGATGGTGTCCTCCGAGACACGCCGGCACCTTCGCTGGTGCGCAGCGCGGCATAAAAGGGGGAAGCGCTAATCTACCTGAAAGAGAGCTCAGGCGGCTATGGCGAAGGAGCACTTAGTGCACACGATGGTGCATGAACGCTGGAGCGCCATAAACACAAATTCCGCTGTCATCTTGAGCGCAGCCGGCTGATTCGTTCGAGTCGGGCGTGTCGCCCTCACCCCAACATGACAAACGTAAGTATCTGGCACGAAAAGAGGTGGGGAAAAAGGGCGGCGCGCACACCGCCCTTTTGCAGCAAATCACTTCGCCTATTGCCGCCTGCTGGTCTTCTTCTTGGCCTTGCCGAAGCTGGTCTCCACCGAGGCTCCAATGCTGGCCAGCATCTGCTTGGCGGCATCGGCGTAGGTGCCTTGGGGCTGCAACTCCAGGTACTTGTTGAAGGCTTCCGCCGTTCCCGGCGGCGCGGTCATCTTGCCCGCCTTGTCGGTGGTGGCTTTGCCGAGCAGGTTCACGCCCTTCCAGTAATAAGCGTCGGCCTTGGTGGGATCGGCGGCAATGGCCTTATCGAAGGCCTGCACCGCGTCATCCACCTTGCCGGTATTGGTAAGCACCGCTCCCAGATTGAAGTAATACTGCGCGGCGTGGGTGGGGTCGGCTTGCGCCGCCTGGGTAAAGGTCTTGATGGAGTCGTCCGTCTTGCCCGCCTTGGCCTGCACGTCGCCCAGGTTATTGAGATAAGCGCCATCGTTGGGCTTGATGGTGAGCGCCTTCTGATAGGCGGCAATGGAGTCGTTGTAATCCTGGGTTTTCTGGGCGGCATCGGTCTGCTTGGTGGCCGCGCCCCGGTAGGCATCGCCCAGCTTGAACCACAGCAAGTCGCGGTTGGGGTCAATGGTGGTGGCGTCTTTCAGTACGGCCACCGCCTGGTCGTAGTTGCCCGCCTGCTCCGCCGCTGAAGCTGCCGCCAGCTTCTCATTCAGGCTCTTGATGGTGGCATTTTCCTTCTGCACCTTTTCCTGTTGCTGCTTCTGCTGCTCGGTCATCTGCGACTCAGCCTTCTGCTTGGCCGCCGCCTGCTCTTTCTGCAGGTTGAAATCGGTGACGTTTTCATCCGAGCCGAGTTGCACCAGGACACCGTTGAAGAAGAACAGCACCTGGCCGTTTTGGATCAGCGATATCTTGTATTTCCCCGGGGCAATGCCCAGAGAGAAAAATTCGCCCTTTTTGTTGGTCTTCAGGTTGTATTTCTGCCCTGTGTCCTGGTTGGAATATTCCACCGTCGCTCCCACGATGGGCTTACCCTGAACGTCAAGGGCCTTGCCTTTGACCGTGGCCATGCTTTGCGACCAGGCGGGCGGAGCCATCAGGGCCGCCGCCAGCACTGCCAGCACGCAATACGTTAGACGCAGCTTCATTTCAGCCTCCCGGCTCAACTCTGAAATCTACCTGCTACCATCCCTTACCCCGAGACCGCCGGGGTCATGTAGGCGATGGGGTCGCGCGCGCCCGCATTCTGGAAAGCCCGCAGGCGCAACACACAGCTGTCGCACAGGCCACAGGCGCGGTCCTCGCGGCTGTAGCAGGACCACGTTAAATCGAAGGGCGCGCCCAATTCAAGGCCAAGCCGCACGATCTGCGACTTGCGCATCCCGATCAGCGGGGTGCTAATTTCGATGCGTCCCTCACGGGTGCCCGTCCTCACCACTTCGTTAAAGGCCCGGTAATACTCCGGCCGGCAGTCAGGATAGCCGGAACTGTCCTGGGCCACGGCCCCGATATACACCTTGTCGGCGCCCAGCACCTCCGCCCAGCTGACCGCGACCGAAAGAAAATGGGCATTGCGGAACGGGACGTAGGTGATGGGTATCTCGCCGCCGATCACCTCGCTGGCGCTGGGGACTTCCAACTCCGGATCGGTCAGGGCCGAGCCCCCGATGGCGTGCAGCGCGTCATTGCGGATCAGCAAACGCTTACGGATGGCCAGCCGGTCGCAGATGGCCAGAAAGGCCTCGCGTTCGCGCTTCTCCGTGCGTTGTCCGTAGCTGATGTGCAGGGCGGCAGCATCGTAATCCCTCGCCGCCAGCGCCGCGCACACGCACGAGTCCATTCCCCCGCTCAGCAGCACTACCGCCGGGGATTTGTGGCCACGATCAGCCATTCGATGGTGAATCTCTGCCATGTAAGATGCAATTTCAGGGCGGCTTGGCCGCCTGAGCTGCCAGCTTCTGGCTCCCAGCTGGTACTGGAGGCCAGGAGCTAGTTTGTTAATCACACGCCCTTCAGCGCCGGGTCCCAGATGAACTTGTGTATCTGCAGGCCGAGTCGCGCCGGAAGACCGTCTTCCAGCATCCAGTCGGCCAGCTCCCGCGGGTCCAGCAGGCAATGCGAGCTGTCCCTGGCGCCGTTGGCGTCCTTACGGAATGCCGGCGAAAGGATGACCGAATGCACCCGCGACGCCAGTCCATGTTCACCCATAAAGTCGCGGGCGAATTCGTAGTCCGCGCGGTCGCTGACTACAAACTTCACCTCGTCACGCGGCCCCAGCGCCTGCAGGTTTTCCCTGCGAAACGTGTCCGCGGCTCCCGAATGGGGGCACTTCACGTCCACGATCTTGACCACCTGGGGCGGCACTCTAGCCAGCGGGCGCTCGCCGCTGGTCTCCAGCAGTACAGTGTAGCCAGAGTCGAGCAGACGCTGCATGAGGGGCACTACTTCCCGCTCTTGCAGCATGGGCTCGCCGCCGGTGATCTCCACCAGCGGCAGGGGGCCGGCGCCGCTCAGCCGCCGCACCTCGGCTTCAACCTGCTGCAGCGACATCTTGACCCCGCCGGTGAAGGTGTACTCGCTATCGCACCAGCGGCAGCGCAGGTTACAACCGGTAAGGCGCACGAAGATGCAGGGCAACCCTGCCCACGACGATTCGCCCTGCAGCGACTTGTAGATTTCCGTAATCTGCATGAAACCAGCACTCAGCGGTCAGCATTCAGCCGAGGCGATTTGGCTGAGAGCCAAAACCCGGTCGCCGATAGCTTTACTCGAAATATCGTGCCGTAGTGGTGTCCGTCTCCCAGACGGTGACGTCCTTCACTTGCACCCGGCCGTTGGTAGCCTTGTGCAGCTGCGCATTAGTCTCCTGGTAGAAGTAGCGCGCCAGATTCTCCGCCGACGGATTCATCTGCTTGAAGGGCTCCAGGTCGTTCAGAAACTGGTGGTCCAGCCGGTCAATGACCTCGCCCATCGCCGCCTTCAGGTCCTTGAAGTCGTAGAGCAGGCCGATGTGGTCCAGTTCCTCGCCCGCCAGGGTGACGCGCACCCGGTAGTTGTGGCCGTGCGGGTTCTCGCACTTGCCGCGGTAACCGCGCAGGGCGTGCCCGGCGGCAAAGCTGTCTTCCACGGTGACTTCGAACATGCCTTCCCTTTGGCGGCCGCGCAAATACTTGGGCTGGCGCGCCTGCGTCAATCATCTATTCTACCTTGCGGCAAACCTATGGACGAAATCACGATTCGGGAAGCGGGACCGGCCGACCTGGAGGTTATTCTGCACCATCGCCGGGCCATGTTTGAGGATATGGGCTACAAAGATGCGGTGGCGCTGGAGGCCATGGACCAGACCTGCCGCCCCTTTTTCACCCACGCCCTGGTCGAGGGCACTTATCGCGCCTGGCTGGCGGAGAACGGGGCCGGACAGGTGGTGGCCGGAGGCGGC
>DATGGJ010000356.1:0-7049 GCA_035308585.1 Terriglobales bacterium | reverse complement strand
CCCATGCTCCACACCGCTTCCTTGCCTTCGAGCATCAGGGGCTGAAAGAGCAAGCGGAAGCGGTCTTCGGTCCAGCCCAGGGCGGTCATCGCGCGGGTACGCTGCGGCGTGTGCGATGGCGCCGCTGCAGGCGGCCCAATCGGCAGGCTGGGCAGATAGCCGGACTGCTCGCCCGTTTCCGTCAATGCCGGCCACTGCCAGGGGCGGAGCAGTTCGCCGTTCTGCAGCAGCAGCAACTGCCCGGGGCCGAGGCGTTGCCGTTCGACAACACGCTTGCCGTGCAGATCGGCAATTCCGGTTTCTGACCCGACCACCAGCAGGCCATCGGCGGTCAAGGTGTAACGCAGCGGGCGCAAGCCGTTGCGGTCGAGCTTGGCGCCCACAGCGGAGCCGTCGGTGAAGACCAGAGCCGCGGGACCGTCCCAGGGCTCCTGGCGTCGCGCCTGCGCGGCGAGGAAACGGCGAACTTCGAGCGGCGCCGAAGCACACTCGTCCTCCCAGGCGGGAGGCACCAGGGTGAGGGCGGCCGCATCGGCCGCATAGCCCTGGCGGAAATAGAGCTCCAAGGCATTGTCCAGGCTGGCAGAGTCGCTTACCCGCGGCTCCAGCAGGCGCACATCCTCGGGAAGCGTCAGTGATTGGCGCCACTCCCTCTGCCGAGCCTGCAGCCAGCGCCGGTTGGCGCTTATGGTGTTGATTTCGCCGTTGTGGGCGGCGAAGCGGAAAGGCTGCGCCAGGGCCCAGCTGGGCTGAGTGTTGGTGGAATAGCGCTGATGGAAAATGGCGAACCAGCACTGGAATTCAGGATCGTTCAGGTCGCGGTAGAAGGCGGGCAACTGGTCAGGAGTGACCAGTCCCTTGTAAACCACGGTTTTGGAGGAGAGAGAACAGAAATACGCGCCCTGCGGGAAAACAGCTTCGGCCTGCTTGCGCATGCGGAACAGGCGCATTTCCAACTCCTCGCCGGAGCTGCCATCGAGCGCGGAAAGGAAAAATTGCTCTATGAGGGGAAGGGTGTCGCGCGCCCGGGGACCGAGGATGGAGGAGTCCGTGGGTACCGCCCGCGAGGCCAGGCAGCGCAAACCGTGCGCCGCCGCGGAAATTTCAATGCACCGGCGCGCCGCTTCTGCGCCGTCGGCGGGCAAGAACGCCATGCCCACGGCGAAGGCGGCAGGCAGCTCCAGACCGGCACTTTCCGCCCATGAGCGAAAAAATGTTTCTGGGATAGGCAGCAGGAGACCGGCGCCGTCGCCGCTGCGGCCGTCGGCATCCACGCCGCCGCGATGGGCCAGGCGCAACAGCGCCTCCAACCCTCTCTGCACGATCTCGTGTGATGCCCGCCCGTTCACCTGGGCGACAAAGCCGACACCACACGCGTCGTGATCCACACCCCAGTCCGACATGTCACATGTGTAAGGGGGAAGGGTTGTGGAAGTACAATCCAAAATTTCGATGATGACTATGGAATTTTCAGGGCGCGGGGGTTCAAACATCTGAATGTTCGCGGGCGGGTCGAGCGGCTGTGCGGAGAGCGGGAAGCGCCCGCTGCCCTGGCATGCCCCGTGGTTTTAGCTGCCAAATTTCCCTTCCCACGAACTAAACTGGAGCGCCACTATGGCGAAAGCTGAACAAAACGTAGTACTGGGAGTGGATATCGGCGGCACCAAGGTGGCCGCCGGCCTGATCAATGCCGCCGGCGAAGTTCTGTTCACCGCCCGCCGCCGCATGCTGGTTAAGAAGAGCGCGGAAGACGGTCTGCGCTCGGTCACTGAAGCCATAGAGGCGGTGCTCAGCAACCGCCGCGCCCGTGCCGTCACCGGCATCGGCATCAGCGTGCCGGGCTGGGTGGATTCGCAACGCGGCGTGCTGCTCAGCGCCACCAACATTGCCTGCTGGCGGAACTACCCGCTGGCGGAAAAAATTCAGCAGCGCTACAAGCTGCCCACCCGCTTGGCCAACGATGCCAACGTGGCCGCCTTGGCCGAGGCGGTGTGGGGTGCGGGCGTGGGCTACCGAAACCTGTTCTACGTCAGCCTGGGGACGGGCATCGGCACCGGACTGGTGTTGCAGGACAGGCTCTACTACGGGCGCACCGGCGCGGCCGGCGAAGGCGGGCACATGACCATTGACTTCCACGGCCCGCAGTGCGCTTGCGGAAAGCGCGGCTGCATCGAGATGTACGCTTCGGGCAGCGCCATTGGAGCCCGCGCCCGCCATCTGGTTGGTCACAGCCCGCGTACCCGCATTCTGGAACTGGCGGAGGGCAAGACCGCCGCCATCACTTCCGAAATCGTGGGCAGGGCGGCCCTGGATGGCGACGCCCTGGCCAACGAAATTCTGCGCGAAGCCGCTGACTACCTCTCTATCTGGCTGGGCGACATCATTGATCTGCTGGAGCCCGAGGTGATCGTGATCGGCGGCGGGCTGGGCGAACTGATGGGCTCGTTCTTCAACTACATTCGCAGCCGCCTGGAAACTTCCTCCATCAGCCCCAGCCGGCAGCAGATTCCCATCCTCAGCGCGCTGTATGGAGCGGAGTCGAGCCTGGTGGGATCGGCGGCCTTGTGCCTGCCGCGCGGGCAGGTGTGGATGGAGCGTTCGCGCAAAAACGCCAGTACCAGATAAGTGGCTCCATTTTGAATGGCACTCAGGCGGGGGCCTGCTACTCGAACATTCTATCGTGACACGAGTTTAACTCTTTGAATTAAAGGGTATTTGTGGCAGAATATCTCGCGCGCGTGCGGGTGACCCGTTTCCAAATCGTCATCGCGTGTTTGCTGTTGTTAGCCGTGGTCGCGGTTTTCGTTGCGCCTTCGGTGGACCTCGATCCTACTACGCTAGGGTCACAGCAGGCAGCGAGCATCACAATCATGGCCGTCGCGGGCACGATTTTGGCCTCCGTGCTCGTTCTCCAGTGGGGTAGCCTGCAGGACACGCTGTTCCATACCACCGCTTTTCCTTTCTTGAGTCTTCTCGATCTCATCTGTAGCCGGCTCTGTTAGTCACTTCCCGAACCCATCTGTGTGCAGCCTTGGTCGATGAGGCTGATCGTGCACGCTCCATTCCAAGCAGAGGGATCAGGTCGTGGGGAAAAAGAAAAAGACCAAAGGGAGAAGGAACCAGAATCGAGCCCCGGACAAAGGCACGGAAGGGCTGCCAGCAGCATCCTTGGCTAGCCGCTCGGTTCGGCCGGTGGTGACGGTTGCAGCCCCCGGTGCCAGCTACTACCTGGATCTCGCGGACGTCGCGCTAGGCCGCAAACCGGCTCTGCCCCTCGACAAGAAGGGTGATCGGTGAGCGGACATGGCAGGAGTTCCGGTGCTGGCCCTGTGTCCCGCCGCCTTTAAGACAGTTGACTACGGCGATTACCAGGCCGATGCGCACAACCCAGACGCCTGGCTCAGCCTGGTGGAGGAAGTGCTCTCAAAAAGGAAGGTGTAGAAGAGTGCTGCCTGCCGTCTGCACCGCTAAGGCCAGCGGCTGGCGGGCTTGAGCCGGCGGATGTGCTGGGCCGCTTCCGGGGCGGCGTGCCGCTCCGCCACTTGGGCGCAAAGCTCAATACATTCGCGCAGCATGTCTTCCATGGTGGGCTCTCGCCGTTCCCCAACATGTTCTGGTTTGGGCGACTGCACTCCCGGGATGGACTGCTGGGCCGGTGCCGCCATCAGGGTTCTCCAACCTTAAGGCTAGCGCGCCGTGCCGCCTGTGGAAAATTACCGAGGTGGCGGTACCATCGGGATACTCCTCGGGTCACCGTCGTCGCATGTTCCTATTTTGCGAAGAAGGCGGCGTTGGCGGCGATGAATTCCTGCTGCTCCCCGGTCAGATCCTCCACCGGCTTGATGGAGTCGGAGGTGCACACCGGCACGCAGGCCCCGCAGTCTATGCAGCCCTGAGGATCCACATATAACTGGGTAGCGGCCTCGAACTCGGGTTCATCTTTCTTGGGATGAATGCAGTCGGTGGGGCAGACGTCCACGCAAAGCTCATCTTTAATGCAGCTGCTGGTGATTACGTAAGCCATATAGATATTCTCCCGGACCCCAGACCAGCCGGCCCAGTTCCAGCCTACATAAGTTATGTCCGCTACATCGGTGATGGCCGTCACCAATCAGGTGTGAGGGTGAAGGGAGGTGCTTGCGAGGACTCGCTGGTTACGCGCCTTGCGAAGCAGGTCGAGCGCTCAGCGTTTCCTATAGAATTGTGCCCATGGCGCTCAAGTTCACCACCAATTATGTTGAGGACTCGCTCTCCCTGTTCCGCTATTACAAGAAGCTGGGGGAAGGGGCGATGGCGCAGGTGAGCGACGAGCAATTGCTGGCGGTGCTCGACGCGGAGATGAATTCCATCGCCCAGATCGTGAAGCACATGTCCGGCAACATGCGGTCGCGCTGGACCGATTTTCTGACCAGCGACGGGGAAAAGCCGGACCGCCACCGCGACAGCGAGTTCGAGGAGCCGCCCGCCACCCGAGAAGCGTTGATGAAGACGTGGGAAGCGGGCTGGAAGTGCCTGTTTGACGCGCTCGCGCCGCTGAGCCCCGCCGATGCTGACCGCAAGGTAAACATCCGGGGCGAGGCCCATTCGGTGATGCAGGCCATCAACCGTCAGCTCGCCCACTATGCCTACCACGTGGGACAGATTGTCTTTCTGGCCAAGCACTTGCAGCACGCCGGGTGGAAATCGCTCAGCATCCCACGTAAAGAGTCTGGAAAATTCAACCAGCGGGTGGCTGCCGGCGAGGCCAGCCAGCGGTAAACGGCGTAAAATCCCGGCTGCGCAATCAAGTTCAGCCCCTAACAAAACATTTTTTTCGTTTCGCTAACCTCGCTCCGGCTGAGCCGTCCATTACTGCAGAACGGGCCCGCAGCGGCACAATTTAATGAACTCTTAACGACTTATCTGCGTATGGGATGGTATACAGAATTAGAGGAGTTCAAAATGCTGAACATAAGGATAGAACGGAGCGGTGACACGGCGGTCCTTCATTGTGACGGCCAGATACTGGTAGGCAATAGTCTTTCGGCTCTGCGCGACGCCGTACTATGCGAAATGGATAAGCGGTCAATTGTTCTCGACCTCTCGTGCGTGAAGCGCATTGACGCCGGCGGCCTGGGAATGCTCGTGTTCCTGCACACGTGCACGCATGGCCTGGGCACAGAACTGAAGCTGGGGCGTCCTTCGGTGCAGGTTGCGGAGATGCTCGAACTCACAAACTTGTCTTCCGTCTTCACCATCGGCCCGGCGGCCGAAGCCGCCGCTGGGCCTGTGTCTTCCCTCCCTGACCTGCTCTGCCCCGCCTGCGCCTGAGCCGCCGGTCTTCCTTCGTTCCTTCGGTTCAGTTATCCGTACCAGCGATTCCAGTCCTCAGCTGCTGGCGGGAATGGCCTGCGCCATCTGGTCCCACACCTGCCAGAACCGGCGCATTTCATCGGGCTTGCCCAGGGAAATGCGCACGTAATTGTTCATGGGCGGGAACTTGCGCCCGATAATGATGTTCTGGTGCTGGAAGTAATCAATCACCGCCTGTGCCGGCCGCGAGGCGGGCATCATCACGAAATTGGCGCGCGACTCGAGCGGCTTCAGCCCGCGGGCCTGCGCCTGCTTGAAAAATTCCTGCCGGTCGGTGGCGTTGCGCGCAATGGCCATGCCCACGTAGTCCTTGTCCTCCAGCCCTGCCAGCGCGGCCCGAACACCGGCCACATTCTGGCACTCGATGGAGCGAAAACCGTGCAGCCGTTTCAGGGTTTCGCCGGTTCCGACGGCGTAGCCGATGCGCATTCCCGCCAGTCCATAAACTTTGGAAAAGGTGCGGCTCACGATCAGGCGGTCGTCTTCGATCGGACGATCCAGAAACGATTCGTAACCAGGCGAGCCCATGGCGAAATGGTGGTAAGCCTCATCCATGAGGACCACGGCATTGGCCGGCAACTTGCTCAGGAACGTTTCCAGGTCTTTGCGCGGGGTAATGGTGGCGGTGGGATTGTTGGGATTGCAGACGTAAATCAGCGAAGGCTGTTTGGCGGCGGCCGCCAGCATCGCATCCAGGTTGTGGGCATAGTTGCTGTCCAGTGGCACCCGCACCGTCTGCGAGCCCAGAGGCTTGGAGTATTCCGCGATGGCCTCAAACGTAGGTTGGGGAATGAGCAGCGCCCGACCCGGACCGAGGAACGCCCCCGTGGCAGCGCGCAGAATGTCCATGGAACCGCACCCCAGGAGCACGCGCTCCGGCTTCACCTTGTGAAAAGCGGCAATACTTTCCACCAGTTGATGGTTGTAGCGGTCGGGATAGCGATTGCCTTCCGCCACTGCCACCTGCATGGCCGCCAGGCTCCTGGGCGAAGGCCCGTAAGCATTCTCGTTGTTGCTGAGCTTGATGGCGTCGGGGGGAATGTCTCCGCGGTGCGCGGCCTCCACCTGCAGGGGAACTGCCAGGGCGGGAAGTTCCAGAACGGCCGATGCGGCGGCAGCGAGAGTTGCGGAACGCAGAAATCCACGGCGGGAGAGCGGCATGGAGGTTCCTCTCTTTCTTCACAGAAACCGGGCTAGAAAGAATACCGCAAAGGACGAGGTTGGGAGGGCCGGGTTTCCTGCAAGATTTTTGAAAACTTCAAGGGTGGGCACAGATTTTCGCGTTGCTCCTATTGCCAAGCCATAGGAACTGTGCCATGCTCTGGTCGTGTTTCTATGGTTGTCCCATAGGAGGGCCGGGTGGGTGAGAAAACCGATGTCTGGCAGGGGACGCTGGCGCTGCTGGTGCTGAAAACGCTGGAAACCATGGGGCCGCAGCACGGCTTCGGGTTGGCCAAACGCATCGGGCAGATTTCCGATGGCGCTCTCGATCTCAACCAGGGCACGCTCTACCCCGCGCTGCTGCGGTTGGAGCATCGCGGTTGGATTAAATCGAAGTGGGGCTCGTCGGACAACAACCGGCGCGCAAAGTTCTATGAACTCACGCGTGCGGGCCGCCGCCAGATCGAGCGGGAATCGGGCGAATGGGAACGAACCGTGGCGATTATGGCGCGCTTTTTACGGCGCGTGGAATCGGA
>DATGGJ010000355.1:0-4834 GCA_035308585.1 Terriglobales bacterium | reverse complement strand
GGTGGCTACATCGGCGTGCCCGAAGCTCTGGGCGGCCACAACCGGTTCGAGCACTTCCTGGCGCCCGTGTTCACGACCGCCTCCGGCAGGCTGCCCTCGGGAAGCAGCGAGGCTGTCCCTGAGGCTGCCGCCAGCCATGCGGAACTTATCGCTACAGCCGTTTCCATCGCTATGGCTTTTTTCGGCCTGTTTTTCGCCTGGCTGCTGTACTACAAGAAACGCGACCTGCCCGACCGAATTGCCGCCGCCCTAGGCTGGCTTTACAACACGGTGCGGGACAAGTTTTACGTGGACGAAATTTATCAGGCGGTCATCGTTACGCCGCTGGTGAAGGGCTCGGAACTGGTACTGTGGCGCGGCGTGGACGTGGCCGGCATTGATGCCACCGCCGATGACAGCGCCGAAACGGCGCGTTCGCTTTCCGAAAAGTTCCGCCACATGCAGTCGGGCAATATCCGCTCCTACGCCGCCTGGGTGGCGGTGGGCGCGGCTGTAGCTATCGCTTACATGATCTGGATGGGAGTTCGATGAGCGGTTCGGCCTGGAATACGTGGATTCTGACGCTGGTCACCTTTATCCCGCTGGCGGGAGCGATCCTGCTCCTGTTCTTTCCCCGGCGCGACCGCGACATCAAGTGGTTCTCCCTCTTCGTCTCGCTCATTACTTTCGCCCTCTCCCTCCACCTGCCCACTTATTTCGCCCGCAGCCAGGCGGGCTTCCAGTTTGAAATCAACGTTCCCTGGATCCCCGCGCCCAACATTCACTACCACCTGGGCGTGGACGGCATCTCCATGTGGCTGGTGGTGCTCACCACCTTCCTCACGCCATTGTGCGTGCTCATCTCCTGGAAGTCGGTGCATGAGCGGGTAAAGGAATTCTTCATCCTCATGCTCATCCTGGAGACGGCGCTGCTCGGCGTTTTCGTTGCCCTCGACCTTTTCCTGTTTTACTTTTTCTGGGAATTCACCCTCATCCCGATGGCGCTCATCATCGGCATGTACGGCCACGAGCGGCGCGTGTATGCGGCGGTGAAGTTCTTCCTCTTCACCATGATCGCTTCCGCCTTCATGCTGGCCTCCATCATCTTCCTGTACGCCAAGACCGGCAGCTTCGATTACGTCACCATTCAGAACGCGGTGCGCGATGGCGCCAGCTTCGGAATCAACGGGCACGCCCTGGGCTGGCTGTTCCTGGGATTCTTTGTCGCCTTCGCGGTGAAGGTGCCCATCTTCCCGCTGCACACCTGGCTGCCTGACGCCCACTTTGAGGCCCCCACCGCCGGCTCCGTCATGTTAGCCGGCGTGCTGCTGAAAATGGGTACCTACGGCCTGCTGCGCTTCAACCTGGGGCTCTTCCCCGACCAGGCCCGCCAAAACCAATCCTGGATCATGGTGCTGGCCATCATCGGCATCATCTATGGGGCGCTCGTCGCCCTGGTACAGCCCAACCTCAAAAAACTGATTGCCTACTCCTCGGTCAGCCACCTGGGGTTCGTCGTGCTCGGCATCTTCAGCTTTACCCAGTTGGGCGTGGACGGCGCGGTTTACCAGATGCTGAACCACGGCGTCTCCACCGGCGCGCTCTTCATGCTGGCCGGCATCATCTACGAGCGCCGCCACACTTTCGACATCAAGGAATTCGGCGGGCTGGCCACCCCCATGCCGATTTTCGCCGCCTTCTTTCTCTTCATAACTCTTTCTTCGGTGGGATTGCCCTTGCTCAACGGATTCGTCGGCGAGTTTCTTGTCCTGAGCGGCGCCTTTCAGGCCAAAATGATCTGGGGCATCCTGGCCGCCTCCGGCGTGATCTGGAGCGCCTGCTATCTGCTGTGGATGTACCAGCGCGTCTTCTTCGGCAAGGTGAAACAATCGGTCAACAGTACTTTGCCGGACCTGAGCGCGCGCGAGCGCACCGCGCTCTGGCCGGCTTCCATTGCCGCTCTGGCCATGGGTGTGGCCCCGGTGCTCTGGCTCAACTTCATTGACCCGGCGGTGCACAGCGTGCTCATGCCGCTGGCCCAGACCACCGCCCAGGTGGTGCGCTGATGCTCACCACTGCCGACTACATCCGCATCCTGCCGGAAATTGTGCTCACCGTGTTCGGGCTGATTGTGATGCTGGTGGATCCGCTGCTGCCGGAAGACCGCAACGTGAAGCCGCTGGGCATCATCGCCCTTGTGGGCGCGCTGGGCGCGGTGGCTGCCAGCATCTACCAGATGCGCTATGCCGGGCCCGCCTTCTGGAATTTCGTGGTGGTTGATAACTTCAGCATTTTCTTCCACCTGCTGGTGACCATTGCCGCCGCCCTGGTTATCATGGCCTCGTTCGAGTACCTGCGGGTGCAGGAAATTCGCGCCGGCGAATATTTCGGCCTCATCCTCTTCGGCACCGTGGGCATGGCCCTGATGTCCTCGGCGGTCGAGTTGGTGCTCATCTTCATCGCCCTGGAAATTTCCTCCATTTCCACTTACATCCTGGCCGGCTTCCGCCGCCGCGACGCCGGCAGCGTCGAGTCCTCGCTGAAATATTTTCTGCTGGGCTCCTTCGCTACCGCCTTCTTCCTCTACGGCATCGCGCTGATGTTTGGCGCCACCGGCTCCACTGATATTCCCAAAATCGCCAATGCCCTGCGCCTGAATGGCGCGCCCCTCATGGCTTACGTGGCCTTCGCCCTGATATTCGTGGGTTTGGGCTTCAAGATTGCCTCCGCCCCCTTCCACGTCTGGACGCCCGACGTCTACGAAGGAGCGCCTTCGCCGGTGGTGGCCTTCATGTCCACCGCCCCCAAAATGGCGGTGTTCGCGGTGCTGCTACGGATTTTGTTCGTCACGGAAGGGCCCTCGCTGCTCGTGCACTCGCGGCCGGTGTGGTTCTGGTGGGTGTGGGCTTCGGCGGCGATCTCCATGACTCTGGGCAATCTGGGCGCGCTGGTGCAGAACAACGTCAAGCGCATGCTGGCTTACTCCGCCATCGCCCACGCCGGCTACCTGCTGGTGGCCTTTGCCGCCGCCCCCGAGGCCGGCATCTCCGCCGCCATGTTTTACGCCGCCTCTTACACGGCCATGAACCTGGGCGCCTTCATCGTGGTCAGCCACTTTGCCAACGCCGGCGAGCGTTACGTCACCCTCGACGATTACATCGGCCTGGGCCGCCGCTCCCCCTTGCTGGCCATGACCCTAACCATCTTTCTGATTTCGCTGATTGGGATTCCGGCCACCGCCGGCTTCTTCGCCAAGTTCTACGTCTTCAGCGCCGCGCTCAAAGCCAATCTGGTGTGGCTGACCATCATTGCGGTGGTCAATAGCGCCATCGGCGCCTATTACTACCTGCGCGTGATCGTGATGATGTATATGCGCGAGCCCACCCAGGAAATTCCCGTGATGCGCGTGCCCGTGGGCGTCACCGCTACCCTGCTGTGCAGCGCAGCTGCCGTGATTTATCTGGGAATTCTGCCCGGGCGGGTTTTGGAGTTTGTCACCCGCTCTGCGCAAAGCCTGCTGCGGTAGCCCGCTACCCTGCGCCGGAGAGGCGTTGAGCCTTCTTGAACCCTCAGTTCGCCGCGTTCGTATCCGGGTGAATCAAGCGAACCGGAATCGCGCCCGGTCCGGAAGCCATCGAGCCTGGGCCGCTGCCGCTGCCATTCCCCGTGCACGAGTTGGTCATGCTGATGAACTGGGCGGAGACGTACTTGTTGTTTCCATTCAGCGTTATCGAGTCGAGGAATATCTGGGCGAAGCCGGCAATGGGTATGGTCTGCGTGCTCCCGTTGATCGGAGCAACACCGGTTGGAGGACAGTCGTCCCAAATGGCCATGGTCACGACGGAAGGACTGGAACCGTAATAGGTGTTAGTGGGCACATAAAGGTAGTGCCCCACTACATAAGGCGAAGGCCAAGTCCAATCGTTGTTGTTGCCGAGTTGTCCGATCAAGGTTTGCACCGGGGGTGGCTGTCCTCTCCCCACATCCCCTACGGTGGCTCCTGTCTTCGGTCCCAGCTGACTGTTGCAGCTGATCTGGACGCTGTTGCAACTTAAAATCCATGACGAAATGTCAGAAGCCGGGTAGCCAATGGAGACCGGGTCAATCAGTCCCCACTGTGATGCTGCACAAGTTTGCGAATTCACGCAAAGTTGAGTGCCGCCGCCATTCCCATTGCCGTTACCACCCCCGCCTCCCGTTGACTGCCACAAGGTAATTGTGTCTCCCACGTTGGGTGCCGGGTTGGTGCATGACCCGCCATACAACGCTGACTTGGTTATCCACAGCGGCCGCAGGCAGGTGGTTCCTCCCACCGACCCTGGCGCTGCTTCCCCGATGGCGTGAGCTCCTATCGAAACCTGGCTCCACCTCTGCCCCAGAACCCGGAGGAAAAATGTGGGCACCGTGGTCGTCACATCCACCCGCACCCTGTAATACCCGGCCGGAGCTGTGGGAAAGCTCACCGCCACGTCGCCATTGGTCAGACTCTGCCCCAGCACCTTGTTCTGTTCCGCCGCCGTCTGAGCGTTCACCGTGGCCATGGTCTGTGTAGTCGGGGTGTATTGCGCATACGTATCGGCTCCCGCCAAGGCCCCCGCATCGGCGGCGTGCTGAGCAAACGTGCGCGCGGTGAACACCGTGCCGAAATCGACCGCCAGCCCCAAAATCGCGATCAGTGCGACCATCAGGATGGCAGTCATGGCTACGATGCTGCCTTTTTGCTTCCGCATAAACTCTCCTCAGTACAGATCCATCATGGTGGTCTGGCCCTGCAAGGTTACGGTCGGCTGCCGGCGCAGGCCGGGCAGCGTGGGCAGAAAAAAGAACTTATAGTCGCAGGTCACGGTAACTTGCG
>DATGGJ010000354.1:0-5246 GCA_035308585.1 Terriglobales bacterium | reverse complement strand
AGCACCACCCGCTTGGCTGGCAAAACGATGTTTGACGCCGGATCGGAAAAGAACACGTCGTAGGTCCCCAGGCGCACAGGAATCCGAAAATGCCCGCTGTCGCTACAGGTTTCGCGCAGCACTCCGGACCAGAACACCCCTTTGGGCCACAACTGCACGCAGGCGCCATGAAGCGGGCGCCCGGCGCTATCAACGGCCGTGGCGGAAATGGTTCCGGCGCTTGCGGCTGGTGTGTGCCGGAAATCGCGCTGGTGTTCCTGCCCCACTGCTGGCACAACGAAGAGAGAAAGGCCGACTGCCAAGACTGTAGAAAGAACCGTCCTATTCAGTAGAGCGGAAGCGGTGGTTTCCATGCTTCCCTCCATATCTCTAATGGTATGACGAAGTTCACCGCTCATCGTCACCAATCGCTGGCTACCAACCGTCATTGCTCCCGTCTCCGGCCGTGCTTCTCACGTCTAAATACCCCAGGCCCAATCCCTTAGCCTGCTTGACCCGTGTACCCCAAGCGGGTAGAGTTTCCGCAAGGGGTATTCCCGTCCATGTCCACTGTGCCCATGTCGCATAGCAGCAAGTACATGAAATTTGGTATTGCGACCACCATCATCGTGGTGGCCCTGGGCTATCTCGCTTACACTGGGGTGCAGCAGAGCAAGAGCTATTACGTCACCATCAAAGAGCTGCGCGGCATGGACAACAGCGTCTACACCAAGCGCCTGCGGGTGGCGGGCAACGTCGAACCCGGTTCCATTCATCGCACCGGCCTCCACCTGGAGTTCACGCTGATCGAGCAGGGCAACAAACTTCCTGTGGTTTACACCGGGACCGAGGCGCCGCCGGACACCTTTAAGGACAACGCCCAGGCTTTGGCCGAAGGCAGCTTCGGACGAGATGGCGTCTTCCATGCCAGCGAAATCCAGGCCAAGTGCGCCTCCAAGTACGCGCCCCAGCAGCAGAACGCTCCCGCGGCTTCGGCCAAGGACGTGAGCCAGGCCGACCCCGGTGCTACCGGTCTTCCTAAGTGAGTTTTTCTTCTTCGCCGGCCAATTCGAATATCCCCAGCATGAGCCAGACCGCGCCCGCCGCCGCGGTGGCGCTTTCCCATGTCAGCAAAATTTTCGGGCGCTTTGCCGCCTTGCGCGACGTGAGCGCGGCATTTCCCCCGGGCAAGCTCTACGCCATCCTGGGCGATAACGGGGCAGGGAAGACCACGCTGTTGCGCGCCATGGTCGGCTTGGCGCCGCCTACCCGCGGCAAGGTCACCGTGCTGGGCACGGAAGACCTGCGCGCCGCCACCGCCCAAATCGGCTACATGGCACATCCTACCCTGCTCTATGAAGAGATGAGCGCCATGGAGAACCTGCGCTACTTCGCCGCCCTCTACGGCATTCGCCAGGATCATCCCTGTGAGCGCGCTATCCGTGCCGTGGGCCTCGACCCCGCGCTCGCCCGCCGTGTCGGCCAGTATTCCCAGGGCATGCGTCAGCGCCTGTCCCTGGCCCGCGCCCTGGTGCACGATCCCAGAATTCTTTTTCTCGACGAGCCTTTCTCCAACGTGGATGTGGTCTCCGCCCGCGAGATGGTGCACGTTCTGGCGCAAATGCGCGACCTCGGCAAAACCATCTTCATCGTCACTCATCAGGCTGTGCTGCTGGAAGGCGTGGCCGATGAATTCGTCTCCATGGCCGCGGGCCAGATCAGCGCCCGCACCCGCGACCTGCCATCCGGGC
This sequence comes from Terriglobales bacterium, assembly GCA_035308585.1. Classification (GTDB taxonomy): domain Bacteria; phylum Acidobacteriota; class Terriglobia; order Terriglobales; family Acidobacteriaceae; genus JAICWP01. Next base: position 3,516 of record DATGGJ010000354.1, on the reverse strand, counting down.
TGGAGCGGGGCGCGCCTCCGGCGAGGGCCACGCTATGAGCCTGGGCGAAATCACCCGCGTTTCGCTGGCCAAGGATCTGCGCCTGGAGTGGCGCTCCAAAGACGCCATCAACTCCATGCTGTTTTTCGCCCTGCTGGTGGTGGTGATCTTCAGCTTTTCCTTTGATCCCACAGCGGAGGAATCCCGGCACATTGCCGGCGGCCTCATCTGGGTGGCGTTTCTCTTCGCCGCCGTGGTCGCCCTCAACCAGACTTGGGCCCGCGAACTGCGCAACCAGGTGCTCGACGCCTACCGCGTTTCGCCCGCGCCCGCCAATGCCCTGTTCATTTCCAAAACGGTGGGCAATTTTATCTTCGTCGCCGTGCTGGAAACGCTCATGGCGCCTCTGTTCATGGTCTTTTACAACCTGCGCTCCATTGGTCCGGCTTATGAGTTGGTGCTGGTGGCCATCCTCGCCACCTGGGCTTTGGTGGCCAACGGCACCTTCTTCGCCGCCATGTCCATCCGCACCCGCAGCCGGGAAGTGATGTTGCCCCTGATCCTTTTTCCCATCTCCATCCCCGCGCTCCTGGCCATGGTTTCCGCCACCACCGCCATCCTCACCGGCGAAGGTTCCGCCCGCTTCTGGGTGGTGTTGCTTGTGGTCTACGATGTGGTGTTTACTACTGTGTGTCTGCTTCTATTTGAGACTGTCCTGCACGCCGAATGAGACGTACGTTCGTAATTCTCGCTCTCCTCACCCTCGCCCTGCTGACCTACGCGCTCTACCAGGGTATGGTGGTCGCACCCACGGAACAGACCATGGGCGAAGTGCAGCGCATTTTTTACTACCACGTGCCCTCGGCCGTTACCGCTTTCACCCTGTTCCTGATCAACTTTGCGGTTTCAATCGTCTACCTGGTTGGCCGCAGCCAGCGCGCCGACGCCCTGGCCGTCAGCACCGCCGAAGTCGGCGTCGTTTTCTGCACCGTGGTTCTGGTCACCGGTCCGCTTTGGGCGCGCCCGGTGTGGGGTATCTGGTGGACTTGGGACGCGCGCCTCACCAGCACTCTTCTGCTGTGGCTGATTTACGTCAGCTATCTGATCCTGCGCCGCTATTCCACCAGCGGTCAGACTCCGGTGATCGCCGCCGTCCTCGCCGTCTTCGGCTTTCTTGACGTCCCTTTCGTTTACCTGGCCAACCGTTTGTTTCGCACTCAGCACCCGCAGCCGGTTTATTTTGGCGGACCAGGTTCCGGAGCCGACCCGCGCATGACCTACGCCCTGCTCATGAACATGGCCGCGTTCTTTGCTTTTGCCGCTCTGGTCGTCTGGTTGCGCTTCCGCCTGGAACGTGCCCGCCAGGATTTCGAGGAAACTCAGGCTCTGGAAGCTCTGCTTCAGCCTGACGCGAGGTCCCCAAGATGAAATTCCTTTACGCCGCTTATGCCGCCACCTGGGTGATTCACATCACTTATCTCGCCTTCCTCGGCCGCCGCTACCGGCGCTTGCGTGACGAGATGCAGGAGTTCCGCAAAAAATAAGCTGCGGATTCACACCGGGGCTTAACCCCGTGCAACCCCTCGGCAAGGGCATGCTATCCCTCACCACGGACCAGGTGAATTCAATCAGCGTGAATCCGCGCACATAGGCGGTGGATTGGAAGAGTTCTACTGGGTGAAGAAGTCCTTGAACACCTGGAACGCGTTGCGCGCGCTCTCGCCGCCCGGGCGGAAGAAGACCCAGCACAACCACAGAGCGGCGCCAATCATGCCGATACGGCTCAGCCAGTCGGAGGCGGTCACGTTGCCTCGCGGACTCGAGCCCACTCCTATCGCCGCCATCATGGCAAACAACACCAGAACCACAATATCCAGCGTGCTCACTTACTTGCTCCAGTCTGGCTCTGTGCGCTCCTGCAGGTGCTCCAGGGGATAGCCGCGGAGAAATTCGTAAGCCTCAATCGTGGCGGCCACTCCAACCGGTCCCCCGGCGAAGCTCTGGGGCTCCACCCGGATCACCCGCGCCTCAAAGCGCACACGCACTTTTTCTGTCAGCGTCACTTGCGGCGGAAAGGTGAGCGTCACCGCCACTTGGTCGCCTACACGCAGTCCCGCCGGCACATGGAAGAAGATCCCGCGGGCGCTCACGTTGTTTGTTTCCGTCGTCATTTCCGCCGCATGGTCGTCGGACAGGCGCACCGCCGCCGGCAATCGCATGTCGAACCTTCGCATGCTGCGACGCTCGGGAATGGCTTGCGTCATGGTGACTGGTTGCCCTAATAGCATGTTGAGCCGGTTGCCGCCAACCTGATCCCTTTCCCTCATCAATGGTCTACACGTTGTGTGCGGCCGCCTGCCCTGGGAGCAGCGTTACTGCCCTCATGCCGCACAGTTACTAGACATTGCCACCGGATTGCAAGCCCAAACCGCGCCGCGAACTCGCCTGATTAACCACGCTCAGCTGCGCCGTGGCAGGCCCCAGCCCGAACCCGTCGCGGCCGCGTCCATCCCCGTTCCACTTTTCCCTTTGGCCCATCCAGCACCCGGGCCAGGTTCAGCAGGGAAGGGCTGCCGCATACCATGCAATGACCATTCTTACTGTCGCTGATTACCTCGCAATTCGCACACAACACAGCCTGTTGCAGCGGAATCAGGTTACCAGGAACAACCACCCTAACGGCGGACGACATGGCGCACTCCTAACCCTTGCTGCCGGAAACTGCAATTGCCCTTCCATTTACAATCCGCTCCCTCCCGCCCTAACTCCAACTCCATCACCGGATACCACCTTCCGCCGAGGGGTGGGTCCTCACCCTTGCGCTGCGGATGAAAGGAGTTGCAGCTTTTTTCGCAAAACCTACGCCGGCCTTCCCTCCGCCCATCGCTTTGCCCTTCATGTTTACAAATCTTGCTTCCGGGCCACAGCCTCGCGGCCCAAGCCCCCTGCCCTTGACCGCCGTAGCTGCCGGATGATAAGTATCAAAGGCTTCTCCCAATCTGGTGACAGGTTTAGCGTCTTCACGCCTGCGCTTATTTCGCGGGAGCGCGTGCTCGATTTTTCCCTGGAACCTCACTGCATGCGGAGGAATGTGTGGACTTGAAGTGGGCTTCGAAAGCGGGCTCTGTGCTGTACCGAATTGCGGCGCTGCAATTCATTTTCCTGACCGTGGCAGGGTTGAGTTTGGCCTGGGCTGGTGGCGGCGTGAGCTCCGCTCCCGTGGCACACCCTGCGCGCCCGGCTGGGCTTCATCCTTTGCCATCCCGCCGGCACATGCTGCAGAGTTTTGCCCGGCTGCCCCTTAGCTTTGAGCCCAACCTCGGCCAGAGCGATCCCCAGGTAAGGTTTTTCGCGCGTGGCCACGGGTATGGCCTGTTTCTTACCGATGACCGTGCCCTGCTGCTGGTTCGCGAGCCCGCTGCCCACACCCAATTTCACACCCTGACCCTGCGGCTGCTGGGCAGCAACCCGGCGGCGCAGCCAACCGCTTCTGATCAGTTGCAGGGCGTCAGCAACTATCTGCTGGGTGAAAATCCC
>DATGGJ010000353.1:0-6288 GCA_035308585.1 Terriglobales bacterium | reverse complement strand
TAGCCCAGGCGGTAGAGCGCCATCTGATAGGACCCCGGATCCTCCTTCAGCAATGTGGTTGCCGATTTGAATTCAGCGATGGCGGCGGGGGTCTTGTCCTGGCGCATCAGGGCATACCCCAGAGCCGAATGGGCCACTCCGGCTGATAGTTTCTGCTGGCGGGTGGCATCGGGGGAATCCGCCTTGGCCAGCTCGATGGCTTTATGCGCGTAGCTAATCGCCTTGCCCAGGTCCGCGCCCTTGGGCTCCTCGGAATAGGCATTGGCCAGCAGGATCAGGGTAGGCAGGCTGTTGGGATCGGTGGCCAGCGATTTCTCCCCGTAGGCCACCAGCCGCTCCGGTTCGTTCAACTGCTGCAGGCTGTAGATGGCGTACTGCGAAACCGGCTCGGCGAACTTGGACTCGGGAAACGCCGGCGTGTAGCGCTCAATGTAGGCCATGCGCGTCTTGGGGTTCTGCTCGGCGGCGATGGCGTTATAGCCTGCCGCCTCCAGAAACTCGTAGGACTGCTTGTCGGTGTCGCTCGGGCCTTCGCTGGAAGTGGCGGAAGCGTTGGTCAGCCTGGTCTTGCCGAAGGTGGCGTTATAAAGCTCGCCGCCCTGCACCGAGTAGTCCAGCACCTTGCCCCAGTTCTTCAGTTGCTGCGCGATCCCCGCCTGCGACACCAGGATGTCGAGATTGTGGGGCGCGGCCGTCAGCGCTTTATCGCCGGCCTCCATCGCCTTGGCGTTGTCTCCGGTGCTGGAATATGCCTGGGCGAGCTGCCAGTTGCCGTAAGCCACTGCCTGCGGGTTGGAGGAAAACTTCTGCACGAAATCCTGCAGCATGGTAATGCGCTTGGGCGCATCCGTTTCATTGCTGATGGCCTGCAGCGCCTGGTCTTCCGGCGTGCCGGCGGGAATAATGATTTTTTCCAGCTGAGCTTGCGCGAATACGACCAGCAAAACGGGAATCAGCAGGGCCGACCAGCGAACGCGAACCATTTGTCACCTCCGCAAATGCCGGTACAGGGAAGCGGGCGGCCGCGGGGAAGCAATCCACTGAACTGCCCCAACCTCCGGAGTGCGCCATGCTAGCGCCCTTTTCGCCTGGGGGCAAATTCTTTTCGCCCGCGGATTTCTCACCACAAAGGACACGAAGGAGAGCCGGGAAAGCCTAACCTATCAAGCTTCCGGCTTCAGCGGCTGAGTGCTGAGTGCTTACTTCGGCCCCAGCACCCGGTCGCTCAGCCGGCGCACCCAGCCATGCCGGGGCTGGTAGGCGGGAAGCACAATGGCCTGGGCGCGCAACTCCGCCAACGCGCTCTCCAGCGGCATGGACTTCCACCTTTCAAGGCGCGGCTCAATTTCCGCCTGGTACTCCGCCTTCTGTGCCCAATAATGAAACAGCACATCGTCGCAGGCGTGAACCTGCGCGTTCTTCTGCAGGAAGTAGGCCACCGCGTACTGTTCCACCAGCTGCTTTTTGTAGTACGGAGAAATCGCATCAATGAACGCCAGCACTGTGTGCAGCAGGTGGAACTGCGAGGGATGCAGGCCGATGGCGCCCGAGTTCCACATGTCGGCGTTCAGGTCAATCGTGCTGCCGCGAAAATGGAATCTGCTCATGCGCTTGCGGAAACGTTGCAGCTGCCCGGTGGGGTGGGTCAGCACCGCGTACTCCTTGCGGTGAAGCACAGCGCTGCCCGGGCCGATGCGGGCAAAAATAGCGGCGAAATCGGCGATGAAAAATGTGTCCGAATCGGCGAAGAGCACGCGCTCCTCCGCGGTTTCGCTCGCCGCCTCCGCCAGAGCCGCAATCTTGATGCGGAAAGGGTAGTTTCCCGGGCCACGCCAGGCCCGCACCTTCTCTGCCGCCAACTCGTGCACCTGGAGCCGCCCGGCAAGCGGCTGGAAAAAGCCGGGCGCATCGGTGTACACGTGCGCCTTCAGCTCCAGCCCTCCCTGCCACGCCAGCGCCGAGTAGGCCGCATGCAGGGCTTGCACATGCACGTTGCGATGGCCGCAGGCCAGGTAGATTAAGTGCTCCATTGATGTGGTGGACGGCTGGGCTCGATTGTAACCCCCAAATCACAGGGTGGTAGACTGAGCCGGGAGCTCCGAGCGCAAAATGAGTCTGGATGCGGCTGAGGCGAAGTATTCCTCCAAGGCGGCAGCCGACACTCCCTCTCTTCCGGCGCTTTCCCCGCGGCAAAAGCTGTTTCGCTCCCCGGCTTTCATCGTGTTGGCCGCGCTGCTGTTGCGCCTGCTGGTCATTACCGTGGGGCACACTTACCGCATCACCCCGCGGCGCGACCACTTTCAGTTTGGCTGGGAAATGGGCCGCATCGCACGCTCCCTCGCCACCGGCCATGGCTTCGCAAACCCTACCGATCTGGAAACCGGCCCGACGGCCTGGGAGGCGCCGCTTTATCCCTTTCTGCTGGCGGGAGTTTTTAAACTCTTCGGCGTGTACTCCCTGGCTTCCGCCTGGGTCATCCTCTCTCTCAACAGCCTGTTTTCGGCGCTGACGTGCCTGACGATTTACCGCATTGGCGTGCGCCTGTTCGGCTCCCAGCCGGCGCGCTGGGCAGCCTGGACCTGGGCCCTGTTTCCCTACGCCATCTACTGGCCGGTGCGGATTGTGTGGGAAACCAGCCTCTCTGCGCTGCTGCTGAGCCTGGCCGTGCTCCTGCCTTTGCGCCTCGAGGACCGTCCCCGCCGCGGCGACTGGCTTCTGCTGGGCCTGCTGTGGGGGGCAATAGCCCTCACCAATCCCACGCTCTTATCGTTTTTGCCCTTTTCCCTGGCCTGGCTTTGGTGGCGGCTGCATGGGCGCGCGGCCGGCGTGCTGGCCAACATGGCGCTGGCTCTCGCGCTGTGTGGCCTGCTGGTCGTTCCCTGGCTGGTCCGCAACCATCGCGCCTTCGGCCAGTTTGTTTTTATTCGCGACAATTTCGGCCTGGAATTGCACATGGCCAACAACCCGGAATCGGGCGGGCTATGGACCCGGTCGGAGCATCCCGGCAATGACCCGCAAGCCATGGAGAAGTTCGCCGCCATGGGCGAGCTGCCGTACATGAAAGCGGAACAGCAAGCCGCGTTTGACTTTATTCGGACTCGTCCCGGCGAGTTCCTCGGCTTCTTCGCGGAACGCATTTTTTATTTCTGGGGCGGCAATCCTCAGACCACGCTGGTTCGCAGCTGGAACATGGCCCCGGCGCGCCATCTCGCCTTCCTCATCTCCGCCCTGGCGGCCGTTGCCGGGCTCTGGCTGTGCTTTCGCAAACGTGTGCGCGGCAGCTTTCTGCTCGCCTGTTCGCTGCTGGTGTACCCCATCCCCTACTACATTGCCTTCCCTGCCCCACGCTACCGCCACGCCATTGAGCCGGAAATGGTGTTGCTCATCATTTATGCGCTGTGGCTGTGTCGAGCTCGCGAAGTGCATTGGCCCAGGCTGCACCACGCAAAAGCTGGGAGCTAGAAGCCAGCAACTGCCAGCCGATGTGGCGCCTCAAGATTACTTTCGTACGAAGCCAGTCCGTCAATTGCGCGCTGCCGCCTTTCAGGTTTTAATAAATATTCGCGGCTTCCCCAGCCGAAAATCCATCTAACTCCCATCCTGCATGCGCACCATTCTACAAAAGCGCGAGCTGCGGTACGTGTTCACCGCCAACCTGATCTCCATGCTGGGGAGCGGGATGAACTCCGCCGCTGTGACCTGGTTCATCCTCCAGGCCACGCACTCGGAGATGGCGCTGGGCACGCTGGTGGTGCTGCAAACCTTGCCCGCTATGGTGATGCTGCCCTTTACCGGGGTCATCATTGACCGCGAAGACCGCCGTCACCTGGTGATGGCGCTGGACGCCATCCGCGCCCTGATGGTTATGGGTGTGGCCACCCTCGCCTTCCTGCACCGCGTGCACGTCTGGGAACTTTACCTGATGAACATGCTGGTTTCGGCGGGCTTCTGGATGTTCTGGCCCACCATCACCGCCCTCATCCAGGAACTGACTCCGGACTCGCAGTTCGTGCACGCCAACACCTTCCTGCTGGCGGGCGTGCAGGGCGGCTGGCTGATGGCGGGAGCCCTGGTGGGATTTGTATACAACCACATCGGTCTGGGTGGTGTGCTGCTGATTGACTTCGCCACCTACGTGGTGTCCTTCAGCTGTTATTTTGCCCTGCGCAAGGGCAAGCACAGGGTGGCGGCGCCGAAGGAAATGCCGGCCAACGTTTCCTCCGCAGAAGGCTCCTGGACGCGCTACTGGCAGGATCTTAGGGAAGGCATCCACTACCTGCGCGGCAACAGGTATGTGGTGTTCCTGGGCGCCAGTTGGGCGATGTTCATTGGCGCCATGTCCACGCAAGGCGTGGTCACCGCCCCGCTCAGCGACCGCCTGCTCCATGCCGGCGCCGTCGGTTATGGCTGGCTGAACGCGGGCTGGGGTGTAGGCGCGTTTCTGAGTGTGCTCTATGCTCCCCAGGTCATCCGCCACCTAAAAGGGCGTCACACGGTGGCGGTTTCCATGGCGCTGCTGGCGGGCAGCATTTTCCTGGCCCCCTACTCGCGCCTGCTGGCGCTGGCGGTGGCCCTTTACGCGCTCATGGGCTCAGCCCGGGGCGTGGGCGGCATCGCCATTTCCAGCAGCATGATGGAGCACGTGCCGCAGCGTTTCATGGGCCGAGTGCAGAATGCCTTCTATTTTGCCGGCACCCTGCTGCAAGTGTGTCTCAGCCTCATCGTGGGCGCCGCCGCGCACCGCATCGGACTGGCCCTGGGCTTTGCCCTGATTGCGGGGGTGTACTTCGTAGCTTTCCTCACTGCAGCATGGCCCCTGGAGACCACGCCGGCTCTGGCCTCCGGCGAAGCCGCGGGGGATTAAACAGGTAGTCAGGAGTCGGTGGTCAGGAGTCAGCAACACCTCCTCCGCGCGCAAGGCGTTCCGCTCAGAGCACAGCGATTCCAAAACCAGTGTCGGGGCGGGTGAATTTTTGCCCCGACTGCTGGCTCCCGACTACTGAGTCCCCACTCGTCGTCTGTTATCCTGTGCCCTTCACCGGAGACGCACATGAGCGACAGCCTTGCCGGACGTAACGCCGTGGTCTTTGGGGTGGCCAACAAGCGCAGCATTGCCTGGTCCATTGCCCAGGGACTGCATGCCGCGGGAGCGCGCCTGGCCATCACCTACCAGAACGAGCGCCTGGAGCAGGAAGCCAAGGACCTGATCCTCTCCCTGCCCGGCGCGGAGGCCTTCCGCTGCGACGTAAGCCAGGACCAGGAAGTGGACCGGCTGTTTTCCGAGTTGCGCTCCCGCTACGGCAAGCTGCATGTGCTGGTGCACAGCATTGCTTACGCTCCCGCCGACGAACTGAAAGGCGAGTTCCTCAGCACCACGCGCGAAGGCTTTCGCATCGCTCATGACGTGAGCGTTTACTCGCTGATTGCGTTGGCACGCGCCGCTGCTCCGCTGATGGAAGATGGGGGCAGCATCATCACTATGACCTATTACGGCGCCGAAAAGGTGGTGCCGCGCTACAACGTGATGGGCGTGGCCAAGGCGGCGCTGGAAGCCTCGGTACGCTATCTGGCGGCTGACTTGGGCAAGCGCCGGATCCGCATCAACGCCATTTCCGCCGGGCCCATCAAGACCCTGGCGGCGCGCGGCATCTCCGGCCTGGGTGACATGCTGAAAGCCCACGCCGAGCGTGCTCCCCTGCAGCGCAACGTGGACGTTAACGAAGTAGGCGCCACCGGCGTGTTCCTCGCATCCGACGCCAGCTCCGGCATCACCGGCGAAACCATTTACGTGGATTGCGGCTACAACATCATGGGGTTCTAGAAAACAGTTGCCAGTTGTCAGCTGCGGGAGTCGGGAGTTGGTAGTCAGGAGTTTTTTCAGCGAAGCCCCAGTCAGTGGCAGTGATCAATGTTCGCCTGTCAGCTGGAAGCTTCCATCTCCAACCAGCTTGTGTCGCGGGCGCCCACGCCCGCGAGGCGCCGCTCACAGTAGTCATCCTGAGGATCCTTGGGTCCAAAGCATTTCGCGTGCAGAAAGGCGTAACCAGTTACGTCTCCACCCTTTTACGATACCCAACGCAAACGAGGCCTTTGCCGGCTCCTGACTCCCGACTACTGACTCCTCGCTGCAAGATAAAAGGCCTCCTCGCGGAGGCCTGGCTGAGAGCTGTTATTGATAGCGAGAGCTTACTGCGGCGCGCCCGTAGTCTGCACGCTGGAGGTGGACTCAGGCACGCCCGGGTTCTTCACCATGAAGAAGCTGTGGTCGTAAAGATCGCGGTACATGCG
>DATGGJ010000352.1:0-2466 GCA_035308585.1 Terriglobales bacterium | reverse complement strand
CCAGTCTTGTCGTAGCCGGTCATTTCGTAGGCCAGCAGCAGGCCCGCGGTCTTGGCGCGGCGCTTGGAGGCGGGCAGGCCCCACTCTGGATCGAGCAGGATGGCGCTGGCGTGCGGAGTCAGAACCTCCGTGACCAGCGATTTGAACTCTTCCAGGCCCTTGTCGGTGGCCTTGGCGCCCAGCGCTTTTTTCAGCGAGCCACGCTGGTCCATGGCGGCGGCGGCGATCACCCCACGTTCGTTGGAGACGTTCTTCATGCCTTGCAGCTTGCCCGGCGTAAGCTTCATAAATCCTCCTGAATGATTGCGGCAGTCCATTTTAAATGAAAAGAGGGAGAGAGCGATGGCAGAGCTATGCATCTGACCGGCTATCTAGCTGAATTGGCATCCTAGCATTGACCTAGTACGTATTTTCGAGAATGTCATGCTGAGCGGAACAGGCCGGTTCGCTTGCGAACTGGCCTGCGGAGTCGAAGCACCCCTACACAGCTTCATCCCATCACTGCCGTTCGAGGGAATCCTCGAGTCGTTCTTCGCAAGCCTCAGCTCGGTCTAGAGAATTCCTGAGATGCCCCGGCAGGAGACACCCAACGCAAGGGGTGTTTCGACTCGGGCATGCGCCCTCGCTCAACATGACAGCCGGAATCAATATCGCTCCACCCCATCTCATGAGTGGGGCTAAGAGGATTTATCAGTGGCGAGTGAATGCACCGATCGGCGGTGCCTTCATGGTCTCCTTGTTCGCGCATTTCGCTGAGTCGCATTAGGCCCCGTTCAACCAGCGATAATAGCTTTCTCACGTTTTATGCAAATTGGGGCTGGCGGGGTACCGACAACCGGAGCCTGAGGGGCTGTCCGGCTTTAGCCAGTCAGCTGGTCCAGTGGCTCCTACTGCCGCAGCGTGAGCCCGCTGAGAATTGCGCGCTGTTTGGCGATGAGCGATTCCACGCCGCGACGCGCCAACTGCATCATTTCCCGCAGCTGCTCGTCATCGAAGGGATGCTGCTCGGCCGTTGCCTGGATTTCCACGATCTTCTTGGCGCCGGTGAGCACAAAGTTCATGTCCACCTCGGCGCGCGAGTCCTCTTCGTAGGCCAGGTCGAGCATGACCTGGCCATCCACCACGCCCACGCTGGTGGCGGCCACAAAATCGCGGATAGGAGCGGCGGTAAGTGTGCCCGCTTCCACCAGCTTCTGCAGCGCCAGACCCAGGGCTACAAAAGCGCCGGTGATGGAGGCGGTGCGGGTGCCGCCATCGGCCTGAATGACGTCGCAATCAATCCAGATGGTGCGCTCGCCCAGCCGGGCCAGGTCGGTGACCGCGCGCAGCGAGCGCCCGATCAGGCGCTGGATTTCCTGCGAGCGCGCCGCCGGCCGCCCGCGCGTAACCTCGCGCGGCGTGCGGGTGAGGGTGGAGCGGGGCAGCATCCCGTACTCGCTGGTGATCCAGCCTTTGCCGGTGTTGCGCAGGAATTGCGGCACCGCTTCCTCCACCGAGGCGGTGCAGATCACGCGCGTGTTGCCCACCTCGATCAGTGCCGAACCTTCGGCGGTGGAGATGAACTCGGGGACAATCTGGACCGGCCGCATCTGGTCCGGGGCGCGGTTATCGCTGCGGTAGATCACGCCTCTGATTAGAACATAGTTTGCCTGGGGAAGAAGGAGTCAGGGAGCAGCGGAAAACCCCGGAGTCGGTAGTCAGGAGTCGGTACTCGGTAGTACAAGTGTGAATCTGAGTTGCGGGAGCAGAAGTGCCTGTCGCAAAGCTGGTTAGGTGGCAAGTAGCTCTTAACGGACTCCTGACTACTACTGACTACTACCCATTTGCGCCACCGCGCGGTTCACGGCCCCCACATCATAGAAGTCGGCCAGATCGGCGTGGCCGGCCAAAGTGTCTCTTTCCTGGCCATTGACCAGAATCTTCACTTGCGCGATGCCGGTGAGATTTGCCGCCAGGGTTTGCACCAGCGAAAGGACAGTGAGTTCCTCCACCATCACCCCGGAGCGATGGCCGCTGGCGAAAGCGTCATTCAGGTCAACCACCGCGGTGCCGTTCACCACGTAAACGTCATTCACATCGGCCCCCGCGGGCAGAAAATGCGGTGAATCCTTCTGCAGGTAGCGGGCGATGAGGGCGCGCAATACCGCCTGGGCGCGCAGCGCGGGGTCGGAGGGCAGGCTAAGGCTGGCGTCCTCCCGGCGCAGGGCGCCCTGCTGGTCATCGGCCACATACAACGCAACGCTGACGGGGGTGCCGGCCGTGGGAGGCGCAACCGGTTGCTGCAGTTCTGTGCTCAGAGGCGCCTGTCGGACGTGCCGCTTTAATGTCCAAACGTAGGCGCCGGTGGCCAGCGCGGCTGCCATCAACAGGGCAAAGGTCATCTTAAGGTGGCGGGGGATCACGGCGTGCCTCCCTGCCGGGCGCGAGCTACGCCTGCGGCAATGGCGGCGGCCACCTGTTCCTGGT
>DATGGJ010000351.1:0-2040 GCA_035308585.1 Terriglobales bacterium | reverse complement strand
CCCCAGGAAGAAAGCTTGATCCGGCAACTGTGGCCAGACCAGGAAACCTACAAACGCGAAGAGCAGCGGCGGTTCGAAATTCTGCTGGCTCACTGGGACCTGCCGATCACCGATATAACGCCGGTCAAAAAGTAGCGGAGGCGATCTTGATGAGCAGAATATTGGCGGCGGTGGCGGTGGGGCTTTTGCTGTCCTCTGCGGCGTTGGGCCAGGAGACTGCCACGACGCAAAAATGCCAGCGACTAGCCAAGCTGGCGTTGGCAAAAGTGGAGATCACCTCGGCCAAGATGGTGGCGGCGGGCGCTTTCGCTCCACCGAAAAACGAGAGTCCGTGGCTGCGGGGAGAGCCATCCTTTTACAAGAAGCTGGCGCCCTTCTGCCGGGTGACAGCGGTGGCCAGGCCAGGCGCGCATTCCGACATCAAGATTGAAGTGTGGATGCCGGTAAGCGGCTGGAACGGCAAATTCCAGGGCCAGGGAAATGGAGGTTTTGCCGGCGAAATTGATTATCACCTGATGGGAATTGCCGTCCGCGATGGTTACGCCACGGCGGGTACGGACACGGGACATACGGGGTCGGGAACCGATGCGCGCTGGGCGCTGGGGCATCCCGAGAAAGTCGCCGATTTCGGCTACCGCGCGATTCACCAGATGACGCGCGTGGGCAAGGCCACGGTGCAGGCGTTCTACGGGCGGCGGCCGCGACATTCGTATTTTGCCAGCTGCTCCAATGGCGGGCGGCAGGCGCTGATGGAAGCGCAACGCTTCCCTGCCGACTACGATGGGGTCATCGCTGGGGCGCCGGCGAACTTCTGGACGCATCTGCTGGCCAGCGCGCTTTATGGAATACAGGCGAGCACGCTGGTTCCGGCCAGCTATCTCCCCGCGAGCAAGCTGCCGGCAATCGCCGCCGCGGTGGACGCCGCCTGCGACCGGCAGGACGGAGTTGCGGATGGAATTCTGAACGATCCCCGGCAATGTCGCTTCGATCCGGCGAAGCTGGTGTGCCAGGACGCCGATTCCGACAGATGCCTCACCAGAGCCCAAGCAAAGACCCTCAAGGAACTGTACGCGGGAGCGCACGACTCGCACGGACGCGAGATCTATCCCGGTCTTTTGCCCGGTGCTGAGCTGGGAGAGGGAGGATGGAAGCCCTGGATTACTGGAGACAAGCCGGGTAAAAGCCTGATGTTTGATTTTGGGAACGGCTATTTCGCCAACATGGTGTATGACAACGCCGGGTGGGATTACAAAACGGCAAACCTGGACCGGGCGGTGAAAGCGGCAGATGATAAAACCGCCAGGGTCCTGAATGCCACCGATCCCAACCTGGCGCGGTTCCAAGCGCGAGGCGGCAAACTCATCCTCTACCATGGCTGGAACGATCCCGCCATTTCGCCGCTCAACAGCATCAATTATTACCAACAAGTGCTGGGCAACATGGGGCAGGAGTCGGTGGATTCATTTGTACGCCTGTACATGGTACCGGGCATGCAGCACTGCTTCGGAGGGCCAGGAGCGGATTCGTTCGGCGAGCCGGGCACCACCGTACCCAAAGACCCTGGGCATGACATGCAGCTGGCGCTGGAAGAATGGGTAGAGAAGGGCGTGGCTCCCGGAGCCATCATTGCCACCAAGCACGTGAACGATGAAGACCCCGCGAAGGGTGTGAGGATGACGCGGCCATTGTGTCCTTTTCCGCGGGCGGCGAAATACAAGGGCGCGGGCGATCCCAACCAGGCGAGCAGTTTCGAGTGCGTGGCGGCCAAGTGAGAGTGCCCCCACTCAAGCCAAAAAAGGCTTGCGTGGCCCACCGAGTCCACAGCAACCCAGAGGCGCGCCCTGTGCGCCCGCACCGGCGAGGGCGCCTGTGCCCACGTGTTCGGAAACAAGACAGGGTGCGCGGAAGAGGGGCAAAGGAGTAAGCTGAAACGAAACTGCCCCCCAGGAAGGCGGGACGCCGGCGTCATGACGCGGGCGAGGGCGCCCGCGCCACAAAGGTGAGTGTAGAGAAGAAGACGTTGCAAGCAACGTCTCCAGC
>DATGGJ010000350.1:0-3776 GCA_035308585.1 Terriglobales bacterium | reverse complement strand
TGGGCGGTGTTCAGCAGGCGAACGGCAGAGGAGGATATTTGCGGCGTGCCATATTGCCTGGGCCCGACGGTTCCGAGGCTGATCTCGATCTGCTCTCCCACCCGGGCCTTCACAGATTGCCCATTGTTCGTGAAATCAAGGGACAGCACTTGTTGTCTGTCGCTGGTCGAGAGTGGATATGGTCTCTCGGCTCGAAGGTTTACGCCCGCCGTCAGCAACAGCGCGAGCGTGACCAGGAGGACCGCTGTTCGTTGCTTTCTCATGACCCAACTTTCCGCGTGCATTACGGCTACATACAATAGAATGGTTCTGTGCTCCCCTGTTGCGCATTAAGCGGTGGTCGGGTCCATGCCACTCATTAGGCGGAGGTATCTTTATGACGAATCGGTACCAGGCTTTGGTTCTATGTTTTCTATTGGCAGCGCTGGTGGCCTGCAGCAAGCCGCAGCCGGCAAACGAAAGTGGGGGCCCATCCGCCTCTTCCGATGCCGCCAACACCTCCTCCCAGCCCGCCAACCCCGGCGCCCAGCCCGCGCCTAAGGCGGAACGGCGGGCGGTGGAAGCCAGACCGGTGGTGGTTCCAGCCGGCACCGTGCTCACCGTGCGTCTGGGGCAGGCGGTGGGTTCCAAGATCAGCAATAGCGGCGATAGCTTCCCCGCAACCCTGGCCGCACCCGTGGTGGTTGGCGGGGCGACCGTTATTCCCTCCGGAGCTGAAGCCGAGGGCACGGTGGTCCAGGCCGCGCCTCTGGGACGGTTTAAGGGCGGGGCCGTGCTGCGCGTTGCCCTGACCTCGATCACGGTTGGGGGAACACCGCACCAGGTGCAGACGGCGGCGGTAAGCCGGGAGCAGAAGGGCAAAGGCAAGCGCTCGGCAGTCATGATCGGCGGCGGAGCGGGGCTGGGAGCGCTCATTGGCGGCTTGGCCGGCGGCGGCAAGGGCGCTGCCATCGGCGCGGCGGCGGGCGCGGGCGCCGGCACCGCGGGCACGGCTTTCACCGGCAATCAGAACATCGTGCTGCCCGCCGAATCCACGCTCAGCTTTAAGCTGACCCAGCCGCTGCAAGTGCGGAAATAGCTGCCAGCTCCTAGCTGCGGGCTTGAAGCCGGTTGTTGCTGGTAACGGGGAAGACTCTGACTGAGCTGCTGCTTTGAAAGGGACGGCCTTGAGGCCGTCCGCAACCGCCAAACATTACTCACGGCTTTAGCCGCCGAGGGATTTGGAGCCAGGATCTCCTTATCCCTTCCGCCGATTTCAGCCGCGAAGCGGCGCAAGAATGCAGTCCATGGCGCATGCCGCGGGTAGCTGAAAAATAAACCCCTATGCTCTCCTTCTCCCGCTTCCACGCCCTCACCTTCGACTGCTACGGCACGCTCATTGACTGGGAAACCGGCCTGCTCGGCGCCCTGCGGCCCATCTTACGCACCCATGGGAGCAAGCTCCGCGATGAGCAGATTCTGGCCCTCTATGCCGAACTGGAGCCGGCAGCGCAAAACCCTTACCGCCGCTATCGGGAGGTTCTGGAACGCGTGGTGCGCGGATTTGGCGAGCGCCTGGGATTTCAGGCCACGGAGGCGGAAGCACGCTCCCTCCCTGACTCTCTGAAGAACTGGCAACCCTTTCCGGACACGGTCGCGGCGCTGCAAAAGCTCAAGACCCGCTACCGCCTGGCCATCATCTCCAACACCGACGACGAACTGTTCGCCGGCACCGCGCCTCATCTGCAGGTGAAATTTGACCAGGTAATTACCGCCGAGCAAGCCCGCGCCTACAAGCCTTCACCCGCTCCCTTTCACCTCGCGCTGGAGCGACTTGGACTGCCCAAGCAACAAGTGCTGCACGTGGGCCAGAGCGTCTACCACGATGTGATGCCGGCCAAATCGCTTGGCCTCGCCACCGTGCTGGTGCGCCGCCGCGGCTTCGGCGCCACCCAGGCTGCAACCGAGAAACCGGACCTGGAAGTGGCCAACATGGAAAATTTGGCGTTGACGATCTTGGGCTAGGGGGCGGCCACGGTCATTGCCCTTCACGCGGATCAGACTAAAAAAGGCGCGATCCTTAGCGCTGCCCGACGCAGCAAGAACTATGACCCTTAGGGCCGTGGGAAATACTCCTTCCACACTTTTTGGAGCGTACCCTCATGCCAGTCTGCCCTCGCCACCCAGGGCCTCATATCTTTCACAAATCGGTCGTAAGCGACTGCATAACTGAGCTTCTGCTGCTGGGCAATGAATTTCACGTCCTCTCTATCCTTCGGACTGTTGCGGGTTAGCTTGGATAAGACGAGGTCATACACCTCCAGGGCGGACAGTTGGAGTTTCTCAAAGCCGAAATCCAGGCGTTCAAGTCGCCGCTCGTAATCGTCAGGCAGATCGACAATCCCCGTGCCCACGTGCTGAACCCAAACGCGGTGTTTTCTTGCCAGCCTGGAGTTTGGTCCCGCCAGTTTCTCTACCACAGGGGTTGCTGAACTCGGGAATATTTCCAGGCAGTCCAAATCACCTGTGAATCGTGGGACGGCGTAGACCGCTGCCAAAAGAAAAGCTCCCAAGCAGCGAATCTCCACTGCATGTGGGAGCAAGATATCGAGCTCACTAAGGAATGCAAGCCAGGGGTCAGGCAGGCTTGTTCTTTTACTCAGCGGCATATTGCAGGTGTTCAGGGCGCCAATCAGTGAGCAGATTCCAATACCTGGCTTCTGCGGGTCGCGTTTCCCGCAGCCATTCTCGCTCGCTCTGGGAAAGCGCGGATTGACAAAGCGTGTCTTCTGCGGCAAGCCTGCTGGCGCTCAACTCATTCTCCAGTTCATCAAGCGCCCGGTACGCTGGAAATTCCACCTCGCCGCGAGTTTCCAAAACCCGCTTTGCTAAATGCACAACATACCCCAAGCGATTCGACAATCTATGTAGTCGGGCTTGTTGCACTACCCAGCTTCGATCGAGCTGAGCTGCATACCGGAGTAGAACCCAAGGCAAGGCCTCAGTGAGCCGCGGCTCCAAATTCGGCTGCGCTAACGCCGAGACCAATAGTTCTGCTGGATTTCGTTTCCAACCGCCCCGCAGGTAGGCGAAGCCAGGGTAGCCTAAGGCGGCAAGCTCCTGCGCTAGCTGATTCGCGTCCGCGCGCGAAAGCGGCGCTTGTAAACGGACAGGCAAGCAAGCGGGACTGAGATTGAGCACCCGCACGGCTCTGCTGGCGAGCCGGGGCGGCAGGTTTCGCCGCCCTCCTTCCAATAAGGCGAGGTAGGGCTGGGAAACGCCGAGACGTTCTGCAGCGTAGGTCTGGGTCCACCCACGTCTTTCTCGCCCAGTTCTCAATTCTCGCCCTGACATTCCCCCGCTCCTGCCTGTTCGATGCGGATTGTATTGCCTACGGTAAAGAGTATATTACATTTTTTGTAATAATTAAATACACACAAGCTGCTTATTTACTACAATTTACTTGGCTTTAATGCCATTTATTGTTGGCGGGATGGCGA
Organism: Terriglobales bacterium; assembly: GCA_035308585.1. Classification (GTDB taxonomy): domain Bacteria; phylum Acidobacteriota; class Terriglobia; order Terriglobales; family Acidobacteriaceae; genus JAICWP01. The sequence continues at coordinate 297 of DATGGJ010000350.1, read as the reverse complement.
AGACTCGGGGCGCAGTTCGCCCGGGCTGCGACCACCACGGTCACCCCCAACCACCACCGCCACCGCGATCAGCATGAGGAAGAGCACCAGCAGCACCACTGACAAAAACATTGTCATCAGTGGCACCACCATCAGCTAAGACAAAGTAGTCATGATGGTTTATACGGAATGCACGCGGATTGGAAAAAACCGTGGCGAGCTGCGCTCGCCCAGACGGGCGAGGGCGCCCGTCCCCACACATTCGATGCTGGAGAGAAACGTCAGGCTAGGGCGTCAAACTACAAGCTACCAGCTGCC
>DATGGJ010000349.1:0-14865 GCA_035308585.1 Terriglobales bacterium | reverse complement strand
GGCTGATGGGCGGACATCTGCATGAAGCGGTCATGCTCCGCCACGTCCACGAACACATCGGCGGAGAGTCGCAGGGCCTCGACCTCCACCTCCGTGTCATAGCCCAGCATTCGGAGCAGGGCGGGGTTTACGCTGAGAAATCGGTCGTTGGCGTAAAGGAAAATGCCGTAGGGCGCGTTTTCGATAAGGGCGCGCACCTGCGCTTCCGAGCGTTGCAGCGCGTCCTCCGCATTCTTGCGGGCGGTAATGTCAAGCAACGTGCCCTCCAGCACGTCAGGGTCGCCGTTTTCGGAGGCAACATAAGCCATATTGGCCAGCGCCCAAACCGGAGTTCCATCCCGGTGACGGCCGCAAAATTCATAATCACTCAAAGGACCATGCTCGCGGAGCCTGCCAAGCAGAGGTGATCTTTCCTCCGGCCGGAGAAAAAAATGATTGATGGGATTAAGCAGGAGCTGGTCAGGCGAATCGTATCCGAATATGCGGGCGAATGCCTCATTGGCTTCCAGCAATTTACCTTCCAGGGTGGAGCGAAACATACCTGCGGGGTTGCGCTCAAACAGCAGGCGGTACCGTGTTTCCGAATCGCGCAGCGCTTTTTCCGCCCGCTTGTGGTCGGTGATATCCTGCAGCACACAAGCGATGCGGTCCACTCCCTCCCGGCTTGCAATGGGAAAGTAGGAAATCACCAGGTCTCTCTCGCCCAGCTCGGGATAGGTGTACTTCATCTCGAAGGTGAGGGTGTGGCCCAGCAGACACTCGTCAATCTTCGATTGCAAGGTATCTTCAAAGACACGCCGGCCCAATACGTCGGCCACAGATCGGCCGATTAGCTGTTCTTTCTCCATGCCGCGATAGTTGAGAAATGCGCGATTGGCAATCAGGTAACGGTAGTTTCGGTCCACCACTACGATCATTTCCTGCAGACCCTCCACCACCTTTTCGTATTCGCGAAGATGCTCCTCGGCCTGCTTGCGTTCGGTAATGTCGCGAACTGCAGCCCACATGCCGACCGGCTGATTAACATAATCGCGAATCAGGAAGCTTCGGAGTTCTACGGGAAAGACGCTTCCGTCTTTGTGGCGATATTCCTTTTCGTAAACGGCGGAACGCCCTTGCGGCAAGACCTGTTCCTGGACGATTTGCTCCTCCATGGCGTGCCAACGAGGAGGCGTCAGGTCACGATAGGTCATTCTGGCGAGCTCCTGCGCCGAGTAGCCGGTCATGCGCTGAAAAGCGGGGTTAAATTCGCGCAGATTTCCTGCCATATCGGTCTGGGCGAATGCCTCCGTGGTTTCAAAGAGGCGGCGGTACTTGCTCTCCGACTCCTTGAGCTCTTCTTCCATTCGCTTGCGTTCGGTGACCTCCATGCTGGCGCAGGTGATGCCCGCGATTTCTCCACTCTCGTTGCGCAAAGCCTGGATGTTGATGTCGTAAACTCGCGTCTCGCCGCGGAGGACGAAGGTCCATTCTCTGCGGGCGCCCACCCCGGTATCCAGCACCGGCCGCTTCAGAGCGGTCAGCCTGCTGCCTTGCTCGACGCCGATGATTTCTTCGTCAGTCTTGCCCAGGTAGTCCAACTCTGACCAAGGCGGCTGCGGGTTGTGGATCCAGGTGTAGCGCAACTCCCGATCCTGGTTGAAAACGACGACGGGGGAATCCTGCAGCGCCACCCAAAAGCGCTCGGCGCATACGCGCAGACTTTCTTCTGTGTCCTGACCTTCCAGCAGCTCTGCCTGGAGATGCTGAACACGCTGCTGCCGCGCCCGAGCGAAGGCTGCACTCACGATTGCCAGGATGAGGACGAAGGCAAGGCCGATATCGGAAATGAGTGTCTGCCGGAATAAACCGAGAGCTTCTGCCCGGTCCACCTTGGTGACCATTCCCCACTGCAGCTCCGGAAGGAATCGAATTGCGGTCAGAACCTCAACTCCCCGGTAATCGCGGTACTCGCCAAAGAAGGCGCGTTTTTCTCGCAGAGCAAGGTACGCTAGGCCGTCGCGAGAAGGTGCGGGCGCGGGGTTCCTTTCGCTCCAGTGCCGCAGCCGAGAAATGAACACCGCTTTGCCGGCTTCCAGGACTACCAGGACAGTTTCCCCCGTCGCCGTGGCACCAGTGTCGGCCGACATAACCGTGGCAACGGCCGCCGGTCGCGTTAACAGGACGACATAACCGATTACCCTCTTTTTCACTTCCTCGGCTGGGGGGCCTTCCCGATAGCGAATAGGATGGATGAAGGCCAATTGTGAGTAGCCAGCGCGGCCTTCCGGCGCAGGAATGGTCAGGATTTTCCGCCTTGATCCCCCCAATACAGCTTTCAGTTGTTCCGGCGGGAGGGCGGGAGAATGGTCCGACTCTGCTTGTACCGTGCCATTACGATCCAGCACGTAGACTCCCGCATAAGGATGCGTCTGGGCAACATTAGCAAGCTCCGGGCACATTGCAAGGCGCCGTGGCGGCCGCGCCCGCCGCTCCAGAGCGGCTATCTGCGTACAGCGGAATGAGGCCGACAATTCTGCATCTTGAGCCCGTTCCCCGACCCAATATGCCAACTCTCGCTGGTTGGCATCTGCAATGCGGGTCAACCTCTCGTGCCAATACTCCACCTGCCGCCGGTACTCATGCCTTATGGCTAAGGTGGTTAGCAGTATCACTACCGCGACAAGTCCGATGACCACGCACCAATGTACTGGCCAAGAGCGCGCGGTGGGCGGGAGATTCTGGGTTCTGCGGGAAATGGCAGCAGCGTTGGGGCGCAAATCGCTATTTGACATTCGGGACATCGGCTGTGGCGCGAGGCCGACCCCGGTGGCATCCCGACGGAGGGGACCGCTCACTTCACTGCATCTGCACCGGGTAGACAGCTATAGGAGTATGCCCACAGGTTTGGGCAAAGCAGTGACGGCGGTCACATTTGCTTTGTTTTAGAGAGCCAATCTGGGAAAAGAGCAGCACGGCTGTGGGGAAAATCCGGCTAGTGCCTCTGTGAGCCGTGCGTGCGGTGTTCAGTCCCGCGCGGACCGGATACGACCAGGTCGGTAATCAGTCCCAGAAACAGGCCATGCTCTACTATTCCCGCGCGGCGGCTGAGGCTGGCGGCCAGCATCGCGGGATCTGCGATGGGACCGAAATCACAGTCCATGATCATATTGCCGGAGTCGGTTGCAAACTGCGAGCCGTCGGGGTTTTTGCGGACAACAGCCTGAGCCGCCAGCGATTCCAGAAAACGTAATTGGCTGCGCCAGCCAAAGGCCAGCACCTCTACGGGAACGGGGTGATGGGTGCCCAGGCGGGGAGAAAGTTTGCTGTCGTCCACGGTGATGACGACCCGGCGGCTGGCCTGAGCGACAATTTTCTCCCGCAGCAGCGCGCCGCCTCCGCCCTTGATCACATTCAGTTCCGGGTCCACCTCGTCGGCGCCGTCTATGGTGAGGTCAATTCCGCCGGGCATCTCCTGAGCCATCATGGGAATGCCAAGTTTGCGAGCTTCCGCCCAGGTGGCTTGGGAAGTGGCAAAGCCCAGAATGTCGCGCAGAGCGCCCTGGCGGAGGAGTTCGGCGAGCCGGCGGGTGGCAAAAATAGCCGTGGAACCGGTGCCCAGCCCCACTACCATTCCAGGTTCTACCAGGGTGACAGCCTGTTCGGCAGCCTGTTTCTTATAGGGCAGGCGTTGCTGCGCCGCGGCCGGTTCCGATTCCCCCATCCCACACATCTACTACATCCGGGAAGCGGCGGCAATAATTGCTACTTGGACTCGCTTATTTTGGAGGAGGACTTGCGGCTTTTTGTGGCGCCGGCTTGCGTGTGTCCACTGTTACCGGCCCGCTGCCGGTGGTCCTCTTGGTGTCCACCGACACGACATCCATGCCGCCGTCAGGATTGCTTGACTGGATGGTTACGGTCTGCTGTTTTACCCCCTCCAGTCCGGAACTGGAAAGGTCAACCACGCGCTGGCTGGGACGCAGGGGAGCATCGGGGTCTGCCTGGCTGCGCTGGTCCACAGTTTTGGTTGTGACCTGCTGGCCGCCGGCATTGGTACGAGTCACGGTTGTGACCTGGCGATCAAGGTGCATCTGCCCATCGGGATAGGCGGTAACGCCGCCCATGCTGGTGGAGAACGTCTGCACTTGCTTGCGCTGTTCGCCGCCGGCGGTGGTTTCCTTGCTGACGGTTCTCTCCGCCATCGCCATTTTTCCATCGGCGTTGAGCCGCGAAACGCTCTCCCGCTTGGTTTCCGTATCGGCGGTCTTTTCGATGGTGCCCTGCCGGATTTCATTTACCTGCCAGTTGCCGCTGCCGTCGCGCAAGGAAACGGATTTGGTGTATTCGGTTGTGCCCGGCTGCAGCTGCTTCTGGACTTCATGCGTTTGCGTGCTGGGAGCCAGGTTGCCGTCGGAACCGGGCAGGAGCAGGGTGGTGTTGGTGGTACGCACGTTTGGGGCGTTCTGCACCGTCTGCTCAATTTCGCGCCGCGTCACCTGCAGACCGCCGTTAGCATCGGGAATGGATACGGTGCGGACCACGCTCTCTCCCCCGTCCGGCAACTCGCGCTTCTCCTCCACGCTGAGGCTGTTGACTACTTTCTGACCGTCGGGGCCAGTGACGTAATGACGTGTGGTAACGCGGGTGGTGGTGGGGTTCACCTTTACGGTTTCCGTCTCAGTCTGGCCGTAGAGTTCGCTGTCGCGATTGATGCCCTGTTTCTGTAAGGTCTGAACGTCCACCGTTTTTCCGTCCTCGACCTGGTGAGATCGGGTGACGCGGGTGGGGTTGGTGGTTCCCGCCTGGTTCCGCAGGTCGCCGGTGGTCCGCCAGGATTGGTCGGAATCGGATTGCTGGCTAAGCCCCGGCAGGGAAAGCAATACCAGAAGCAGTGCTGCCGGGAGCGTGTAGCGGACGGCTTTCATAAGATCCTCCCGCCCTCATCTATCCAAACTGTGCCACAGAACGGGCGTGGGCACAATGTCACTTCCGCCGGATGCGGGGAAGACGTATAGAATGTGCAAATTATGTCCATCCAGTCTCCCGACGACCTGGCCGGCCTGCGGGCTATCGGCCGGATCGTGGCGCTCGCGCTGCAGGCCATGGCGCGCGCTGTCCGGCCGGGAATCACCACCGCGGAACTGGACCTGATTGCGGCGCGGGAATTGTCCAGCCAGGGTGCGGAGCCCTCACCCGCCCTGGTCTATGGCTTTCCCGGGGCCAGTTGTATCAGCCTGAACTCGCAGGTGGTCCACGGAGTGCCCAGTGTTGGCACCCGAATTGAGGCCGGTGACCTGGTCAAACTGGATTTGACGGCGCAGAAGAACGGCTATGTGGCTGATGCCGCCATCACGGTGGCGGTTCCTCCGGCCAGTTTGACGGCGCGGCGGCTGGCTGAGTGCGCCCAGAACGCCTTTGACCGGGCCCGCTCGGTGGCCCGGGCGGGCAACAGAATTTCTGCCATCGGACGGGCGGTAGAGAAGGAAGTCCGAGACGCCGGCTTTGAAGTACTGCGGCAGTGGTGTGGCCATGGAGTGGGGCGCACCATCCACGAAGCTCCCGAGGTGCCTAATTTCGAAGACCGCTCCAACCCGGCGATGCTCAGCGAAGGACTGGTCATCACCATCGAACCCATTGTCACCGCGGGAATTGACAAGTCTTTCGTTTCTTCTGACGGTTGGACGGTGGTCACCGCCGATCGGGCACTATCCGCCCATTACGAACACACGGTGGTGATTACGCGCTCCGAGCCAATCCTGGTGACGGCCTTCGCCTAAGCAGAAACTGCAAGGGAGTGGGACGAATTTTACTTCGTCGCACTCCCAACAACCGGCAAAGGGGTAAGCAAAGCAGGTTGTTCGTAGTCCGATGCGGGGATGACGTTTTCGGGATAGCCGACTAGTTTTTACCAGGGTTCCTGCCAGCACAAGTCCGGGGGAACGCCATTCATTTCAGGGCCGGCCTCAGACAAACACTTGCCTGATGGCGTTCATCTCACCCCAGAGGTTCGCGTCACTGGCTGGCGATTTCGGCATCATCTCCGGATTTGGTGAAGCATTGGGCATACTCTCGCTTACATGCGAAGGAACACCTGCCATAGGAACAGAACCGCAGAATACCTGGAGTTGCATCTTGCGGACTATTCTGCGGGCGGGTTTGAGCGCGCTCACTGTACCCTGCCTGCTGCTTGGGGCTGCGGCACACGCTCAAAACCAGAAAGGGCCGGGGGAGCCGCCTAAAACTTCGCGCTTCACGGAGGAAGTGCTCCCCTCTTATGAAGGCCAGACGGTCATCTCCGTCGAACTGGCGGGCCGGCCCGACCTGGACCCGCGGCCCCTTGAGCCCCTGGTGGCGCAACGGCCGAAGCAACCCTTCTCCATCGCCAAAGTGAACCAAAGCATCGCCGCCCTCAAGCGCACGGGCAAGTTCCAGAACGTGCAACTGCAGGTGCGGCCGGAGCCGGGCGGGGTCCGCGTGCTGCTGGTGCTGGAGCCCGCCATTTACTTCGGCATCTATGAATTTCCCGGGGCTCTGGGACGTTTTGCCTACGCGCGCCTGCTGCAGGTGACGAATTATCCACCCCGCGGCGTATATACCCCGGTGGACGTGCAGGACGCGCAAAATAATCTACAGCGCTATCTGCGCCGCAGCGGATACTTCCTGGCAACCGTGGAGCCCACTCTGGAGCCCCATGCGCAGTTCGGCATCAGCGACGTCATTTTTCGCGTCAACCTGGGCCCGCGCGCCAAGTTTGGCCGCGTCATTATCACCGGCACCACGCCCCAGGAAACCAATTTTCTGCGCGGCAAGGTGAGCTCCATTCTGGCTCGCCTGCGCGGCTCCGCCATTCGGCCGGGAAAAACCTACAAGCTGAAGACGCTGCAGAAGGCCACCAACTACATCGAAAGCGCGCTCAATGGCCAAGGGCACCTTGCGGCAAAGGTGCAGTTAATTGGAGCCAATTACAACCCGCGAACCAACCGGGCTGATGTCAGCTTTCAGGTGGAGGCGGGGCCGATTGTGCACGTGCAGGTGCAGGGCGCCCACATATGGAGCTGGGACAAGCCCAAGCTGTTGCCGGTATATGACCAGATCGGGGTGGACGCGGAGCTTATCCAGGAGGGCCGGCGCAACCTGATCTCCTATTTGCAATCCAAGGGCTATTTCAATGTGCAGGTGGCCAGTAAAGTGGAGCAAAAGCCCGATGGCGAACTGGTTCTGTACCAGATCAGCAAGGGACCGCGGCACAAAGTCGGGCAGGTGAGCATTGCCGGCAACCGGCACGTTCCCGATAACAAGCTCATGCCCCACGTCACAGTCCAAAAGGCAGGCTGGTTCTGGTTTGAGCACGGCAAGTTCAGCGAGAAGCTGGTTCGCAGCAGCGTGACCAACCTGGAAAACGTCTACAAGGCGGCAGGGTTCAGCAGCGTGAAGGTGACTCCCCAGGTTGCAACCCACAGCAATGGCAATGTTCTGGTCACCTTCCTCGTAGACGAGGGACCGCAGGACATAGTGGAGGCATTGCGCGTGCAGGGTAACGATACGGTGAGCATGGGACAGTTGGCCCCGCATGGCCTGCTGCTTGCCCCCGGACGGCCCTACTCGCAGAGAAACGTGAACCAGGACCGCGACCAGATTATGGCGCGCTACCTTGACTTGGGATATCTGACGGCAAACTTCCGGGAGACGGTGCAGCCGCTGCCCAAGCAACCCCATCAGCTGGTGGTCACGTATGAAATACGCGAAGGACCGCAGGTACGAACTTCTAAAGTCGTGACCCTGGGACGGCGCCATAGCGACCAGAAGCTCATCGCTCGCGCCACCGCCAGCCTGCAGCCCAGCCAGCCGCTGCGGGAAAGCGACATGCTCACCTCGGAAACCAAGCTCTACAATTCAGGGATCTACGACTGGGCGGAAATTGACCCGCGGCGGCGCATCACCACCCAGCACGACGAAAATGTCTTGGTCAAGGTGCACGAGGCAAACCGAAATGCGATTACCTACGGTTTCGGTTTTGAGGTGATCAATCGCGGCGGCAGCGTTCCCAGCGGCACCGTGGCATTGCCCGGATTGCCTCCCGTAGGCCTGCCATCGAAGTTCAAGACCAGCCAGAAAACCTTCTGGGGACCACGTGGATCCTTTGAATACACGCGCAATGACATGCGGGGCAAAGGCGAGTCGTTCACCATCTCCGGGCTGGCTGGGCGCCTCGACCAGCAGGGCTCCATCAGCTACATAGACCCCGACTTCCGCTGGAGCAAGTGGAAGGCCACGGTTTCTGTGGGCGGGGAGCACAACAGCGAAAATCCTATTTTCACCTCACGCCAGGGGAACACCGGGTTGCAGTTTCAGCGGCCCTTGAACGCCGATCAAACCGACAACTTGTTTGTCCGCTATAACTTCAGCGAAACCGGACTGACGCGTCTGCTCATTCCCGGCCTGGTGCCGGCTTCGGACCGCCACGTGCGGCTCTCGACGCTGTCGGCCAGCTTCGTGCGCGACACCCGCGATGACGCCCTGGATGCCCACAAGGGGATTTATGAAACTTACGAACTGGGCGTCACTCCCAGTGTTTTGGGTTCGAACTTCAGCTTTGCCCGCCTGATGCTGCAAACCGCCTATTATAAGGACATCTTCCACGGCGTCATCTGGGCCAATAGCATCCGCATTGGGCTGGAGCAGCCTTTTGGCAACAGCCACGTGCCGCTGAGCGAGAAGTTTTTTTCCGGCGGCGGCAGCACCCTGCGCGGCTTTCCCTTGAACGGCGCCGGCCCGCAGCAAACCATTCCGGCGTGCGGCACTCCGGGAGTGCCTTCGACCTGCGCTTTGATTACCGTGCCCGTAGGCGGCGACCAGTTGTTCCTGCTCAATTCGGAGTTCCGGATTCCCATTAGATATGACCTTCCCCTGGTTCACAAGAACCTGGGGGTGGTGCCGTTTTACGATGGCGGCAATGTTTACCAGCGCATCGGCTTCCACCACTTCGGCGCCGACTATACGAACAGCCTCGGCATCGGCCTGCGTTACAAGACCCCGGTGGGGCCAATCCGCATTGACGTGGGCCACAACCTGAATCCGCAGCCGGGAATCAAAGCTACACAATACTTCATCACCATAGGACAAGCATTTTGAGCGCCGCACCTGTACCCCCGATTCCTCCTGAGCGCAGCCAGGGGCCGCATGCTTACCAGCCTCCTGAACCGCCGCGGGGGCATGCCTGGCGCCGAGTTCTGCGCTGGATCGGCATTGGCGTGCTGGTGGTGATTGCGCTGGTGGTGGTGGGCGTGGTGGTGCTTCTAAAGAGCAACACGGTCCACACCTACATCCTGAACGTGGCGGAGAAGAAGGTGACGGCTTCGCTGGGGACACAAGTGAGGGTGGGCAACTTTGCCCTCCACTTCTCCGGTATCAGCCCGACTCTGGATCTGTACAACGTGACCGTATATGGGGCGCCGCCTTACCAGACCCCGCCGTTGCTTCAGGCAGACCACATCGCGGTGGGGGTGCACGTCACTTCATTGCTTCAGCGTAAGTGGTACTTCAATTCTCTGGCCCTTGACCATCCGGTGGCGCGAGTGTTCGTGGACCAGCGTGGAAGGGACAACCTGCCGAAGACGAAAAGCAGTGGCGGGCAGACTCACAGCAGCGTGTTCGACCTGGGAGTGAGGCATGCCGTGCTGGACCGGGGCGAGGTTTATTACAACAACCGCAAGAGCGTGCTCAGCGCCGACCTGCACAACCTGCTGATCCAATCGGCTTTCAACACTTCCGACCGCAGCTACGCCGGCACTCTGAGCTACAGCAACGGACACCTGCGGATGGGGACTTACAATCCCATTCCGCACGATTTGCAAGCCAGCTTCATCGCATCTCCCACCCGCTTCGCCCTGCAGCGCGCGGTTCTGAGCAGCGGCCGCTCGCAATTTGTGCTGGCCGCAACTCTCAGCGATTATGCGCACCCGCGGCTAGAGGCGACCTATAAGGCGCTGCTGGACACAACGCAGTTCCGGCAAATCATAAAGAATCCGTCGCTGCCCGCGGGGGAAATCCACCTGGCGGGCGCGATGCAGTATCAAAGCCGGCCCAACGTCGCCATGCTGGACGCGGCAACCATTACCGGTAGGCTGAGCAGCTCCCTTCTGCGAATGAACAGCAGCAGCTTTCGGGGTAGTCTGCGCGATCTGAGCGCCGATTACCGGCTGGGCCAGGGCAATCTATACGTTACCAATCTCAGTGGCCTGCTGCTGGGGGGCAGGCTTACGGGCAATGCGACCATGGCCAATCTCACCGGCGCCACCCGGGCGCGGGTGAATGCGGCGCTGCGCCAGGTTTCGCTGGGTGCGCTGACCGCGGCCAGCAACTCTGCGGCAATCAAAGACCTGAGGCTCACGGGCGCCGCCAACCTCAATCTCAATGCCGCCTGGGGCAAGACTCTGAATGATCTTGTAGCCAACCTAGCCGCCACCGCGCAGGGCAGCCTTCAGCCGCAAGACGTTGACAAACGCGTGCCGCTCAGCGCCGACGTCCGAGCGAGATACGCCGCGGCAAACAAGACTCTGGCCCTGGCTCCCAGTTACATACGCAGCCCGGGTGTCTCGATTCTGCTGAACGGAACTCTGAGCACCCGCTCAGCACTGAACCTGAGCCTGACCTCGCGTGACCTGCACGAATTGAGCAGCTTTCTGCCGGCGAGCTTGGCCGGGAAACTCAGTCTCTACGGACAAGGGAGCTTTGTGGGTACGGTGCGCGGGTCCACTGCCCGGCCACAGTTGCAGGGGGTACTGACGGCCAGCAATTTGCGGGTGAATGGAGGCGCATGGAAGTCGCTGCGCACGAACGTAGCCGCTTCCCCTGCGCAGGCGGGCCTGCAGAATGGCCTGCTACAAGCGCCCGGCAAGGGGCGCATCACCTTTAACCTTGGAGTTGGACTTAATCAGTGGAAATTTTCTTCTTCCAGCCCGCTCCATGTGGCGGTGAACGGCTCCCAGCTTGACCTGGAGAATCTGGCGCGCACGGCCGGCAAGCAATTGCCCGCCTTCGGAACCCTTTCCGTGCATGTTTCGCTCCATGGCACCCAGCTAAGTCCCACCGGCCAGGGCAACATCAGCCTGACCAGGGCGCAAGTGGAGGGCCAGCGAGTGCAATCGGCCACCCTGCAATTCCAGGGAAACGGCACACAAGTGCAGGGGAATCTCGGATTGCAGCTGCCCAAAGCGGGAGGGGCGCAGGCGACATTCACAGTGAATCCGCGCGCGCAGACCTACAGCACGCAACTGCGTGCCATCGGCATCCAGTTGGCGCAACTGCAGGAAGTGAAAGCTCGGAACATGCCGCTTTCAGGCGTGGTGAACCTGACCGCCAGCGGGCAGGGAAGCTTCCACAATCCGCAGTTGACGGCCACGCTGCAGGCGCCGCAACTTACCATTCAGAATCAGACCGTAAACTCGCTGCTGCTGCAGGCCAATGTTGCCAATCGCGTGGCCACGGTGGCCGTAAACTCGCAGGTGATTGGCACCACCATCAAGGCCCATGCGCGGGTGAACTTAACGGGCGCGTACTACACCACCGCCGACCTGGACACAAGCCGGGTGGCGCTGCAACCGGTTCTGGACGTTTACGCGCCCAGCCAGGCGGCGGATGTCTCCGGCCAGACCGAGTTACACGCCACCCTGCAAGGCCCGCTGAAGAACCGCTCCGCCCTCAACGCCCACGCCACTATCCCGGTGCTGCAGGTGAACTACAAGAACGCGATTCAGCTGGGCGCGGCCAGTCCGATACACATTGATTTCGTCAACGGGGTGCTGAAGCTGCAACGCGCCAGCATCCGCGGCACCGATACTGACCTGCAGATGCAGGCCACCATTCCCACCAATAGCGCGGCGCCCGCTTCCATGCTGTTGCGGGGGAACATCAACCTGCAGATCGCGCAACTGTTTTCTCCCGACATCACCAGTTCAGGAGAACTGCGCCTCAACATCAACTCTTACGGGGCGCGGGCGAATCCCAACATTCAGGGGCAGGTACAGATCGTCAACGCCAACCTGGCTTCGGGCAGCGCGCCCGTAGGGTTGGAAAATGGGAATGGTGTGTTGACTCTCACCCGCGACCGCCTGGACATTACCCAGTTCCAGGGCACGGTGGGGGGCGGCAGGGTGACAGCCTCGGGCGGGGTGATCTATAGGCCGGGGTTCCGCTTTGATCTGGCTATCGCCGGCGAAGGACTGCGCCTGCTTTATCCAGAAGGCATGCGCGAGGGTCTGAACCTGAACCTGACCCTGGTCGGCACGCGGCAGGCGGCTCTGCTCGGCGGGCAGGTGCGCATAACCAACCTCTCTTTCACACCCAGTTTCGATTTGAGCAATTTCCTGGGTCAGTTCACCGGCAGCGAGGCCGCGCCGCCTCCGGCCGGCAGCTTCGCTCAGAATTTGCACCTTAACGTGGCGGCGCAATCCACCACCGGCGTCAACCTGGTGAGCCGTACATTGAGCCTGCAGGCGGCAGCCAATCTGCAAATTCGCGGAACGGCGGCCGACCCGGTAATTCTCGGCCGCGTCAACCTCAACGGCGGCGACATTATTTTCATGGGCAACCGCTATGTGCTGGAGGGGGGCACGATTCAGTTCGCCAATCCCATGCGCACCGAGCCGGTGCTGAACGTTTCCGCCAACACCACCATCCAGCAATACCAGATCTATCTGCGGTTTGAAGGACCGGTGGACCGGATGCACACGAACTATTCCTCGGTTCCGGCCCTGCCTCCGGCCGACATCATCCATCTGTTAGCCTTCGGCAGTACCAGCGAGGCGGCAGCGGCCAATCCCACGCCTGGCACCCTGGGCGCCGAATCAGTAGTCGCCTCGCAAGTCACCAGCCAGATCACCAGCCGGGTGGCCAAAGTTGCCGGAATCTCCCAACTCTCCATTGATCCGGAACTGGGAGGAGTCGCCAACTCCGGCGCCGCCAACACCGGCGCCCGCATCACCATTCAGCAGAGAGTGACGGGCAACCTGTTCGTAACTTTCTCCACCGATGTGGCCTCCACCCAGGACCAGGTCATTCAGTTGCAGTACAAGGTATCGCCCAAGCTGTCGTTCAGCGGCACACGCGACCAGAATGGCGGCTTCGCCTTCGACACCCGCATCCGCAAAACGTGGTGATGCGCCGCCAGACAGGCCCGTTCAGGAAGCGAAACGTGGCACAAAAGGGCCAGACGGTATAGCACGACAGTAATTTTTCCATCCCGGCCAATCCCGTTAAGATGGCCCCTGCTTATGCGAATTAAGAATGAGGAACGCCTGGGCTGTCTGGTGGCCGCCGGGGGCATCATCTGGGCGATACGGCTTGCCGGCCAGGATATGAGCACGCTATGGAATTTCAACGTTACCCGTCCGGGTCCCCTGGAGATCTGTGCCCTGGGTATCCTGATGTGGCTGCACGGCAAGTGGCGCCGCTCCCTGAAGGTTTGAGCCGGCTCTCTGCTTTAGACCATAATAATCAACAAATTGGGTGACATCCCGCGGGGTAGAGCAATCCTAGCCCCGCCCGGTCTGCATCTGTATCATTCTGGTTATGAAAGAACGCAGCCTGGCGCCACGCTTGCTGGCGCTTTTCCTCGCCGTTTTGATCGCCGAGCCGGTATGGCTCTGGGGAGCGGTTCACACTCCCGAGTTGCCGAATCCGGGCGAAGTATCACTAACCCGACCACAGCAGGAGCAACTGGGCCTCAAAGCCATGGGAGAGGTGTATCAGCAGATGCCGGTGCTGCCCGACTCCAGTCCGGTCACCAAGTACGTGCAGGAGCTGGGGAAGAAGCTGGAGCGTGTAATCCCCCAGCAATACACTTGGCCCTATCAGTTCCACGTGGTGGAGCAGAAGGAGATTAACGCCTTTGCCCTGCCCGGCGGCCCCATCTTCATCAACGTGGGCACCATTACCGCCGCCGACAATGAAGCCGAGCTGGCGGGGGTGATGGCCCACGAAATGTCGCACGTGTACATGCAGCACTCGGCCAAGCAGATGAAGCAGAACATGGGCCCCAGCATTCTGGCCGGGCTGGGACAGATCCTGGGCTCAATGGTCGGAGGTGTTGGGGGCGCTATCGCCAGTATGGGCGGGCAAATCGCCGGCGGCATGTGGAGCATGAAGTACTCGCGCGGAGATGAAGCCCAGGCGGACGCGGTGGGCGCCATCATCTTATGGAAGGCAGGCTACAACCCCAAAGCCATGGCTGAGTTCTTCCAGAAGCTGGAGAAGCAAGGCGGCTCCGGCGGCCCCCAGTTCCTCAGCGACCACCCCAATCCTGGTAACCGTGTGGAGGCGGTGGACAACGAGATTAAGGACTGGCCTGCCAAATCATTCCAGAGCAACACGCCGGCGTTCGTGGCCGCCCGGCAGGACGCGACCAAGGTGAAGTCGTACACGGCGCAGGAGATTGCGCAGGGTGCAAAAAGCGGGCAATGGGCGCGGCAGAACCAGCAAACCGGCGCGGTTCCCCGCAATGTGCCCGTGACCTCCACCTCGCCAGCGGGGCAGAACGGTACGGCGCCCGGCAGCGTCGCCGTGATGAACGTCAGCTACGACCAGGTCAAGCCCAGCGGGAGCTTCAGCCAGTACCAGCAAAACGGGATCACCATCTCATATCCCAGCAATTGGCAGGCAGCTGCCGGACAGGGTGGCCTGACCATCGCCCCGCAGGCCGCGGTTTCACAGGGTGCGGTCGCCTACGGGGTGGTCATGGGAGCGGCACAAATCCCCAACGGGGCGAATCTGGACCAGGCCACGCAGAGTCTGGTGCAGAGCATGGAACAATCTAATCCCGGGTTGCAGGCCTCCGGATCAGCCAGCAATGTCCAGGTCAACGGCATGCAGGGCAGGTCGCAAATG
>DATGGJ010000348.1:0-1593 GCA_035308585.1 Terriglobales bacterium | reverse complement strand
GCAGCAGCCGCACATCGGCGTTGGCAGCCGAAGCCGCCGTCTGCAGCCGGATGCCCGCACTGCGCGCGTTCAGCGCTACCCGTTCGCCGAGCAACTGGTTGGCTGGCTCGCTTGGGTCATAGGAGAGCGTTATCGTACCGCCGCTTTCCGGAATCGTCCCCTTTCCAGGACCCTGGCCTGTTTGCCCAAAAAGCATGGCGTAGCCCGTCATCCAGTTGGGCAGAATCGCCCGGGCCGCCTCACCCTGCCCTTGCAGCAATACGTTCACGATGGAGGAACGGTCAATGCTCTCAGACAACGCCTGCCGCAGCCGCGCCTCCGCCGCCGATTGCGCTTCGCGCGCGAACACCAGTGCCAGCAGCTCATTGGTCGCAGATTCCACCACGGTCCGGCCAGCCAAGCCGGTGCGGCGCACCTGCTCAGGAGCTACCTCCGCCACATCGGTCTTGCCCAACTCGAGCGCAATCATCTGCTGCCGCCAGTTTTGGTCCAGGGTGACCGCCACCGTGTCCACGAACGGCCGCCCGTCCCAATAGCTCTCATAGGCGGACAGCACAAGGCTTTTCCCGGGTTGGAACTGGCTCACTTGAAAGGCGCCGGTGCCCACAACCGTATTGACGGTGTGGCGGGCAATTCCGTTCCGCGGCAAAGCCAGTTCCGCCGGTAACTGGGGATCGGGCGCGGTTGTCTCGATTGCCACGGAGTCTCCGCTCGCGCTCACCGTCCATGCCGGATTGGCCGCGTGCAGCGATGCTGCCACCTCATCTGCCGTCAGCGGTGTGCCATCCTGAAAATTCACCCCCGGACGCACCCAGAACTGCCAGCGCTGGTTCTGGGAATCAGCCTGCCAGCGCGTGGCCAATTGCGGCTGCAGGCGCCCATGGGAATCGAATCGCGTCAGGCCTTCGAAGACGAGCCCCAAAATGTGGTTGTCCTGCGCCATGCTCAGCCTGGCTGGATCGAGGGTAACCGGCGCCGCGCGCAGAACCACGCGCACCGTGCCCCCGTAATGGGGCCGCACCGCCGCCGCCGTTCCGCCGGCCAGCGCCGCCACGCTACTGATGACAAGCAACGTCCAGGCTGTACGCCTCATATTTCCCCGTGTCTGGATTGCGTTCCACCGCCACTGCGCTGCCGTCGTCCTTGCTCCAGAGCGCGGTAAGCGGGCCGTTAAATTCCGTTGCCGTTCCCACCGGAGCCGGCTCACGGTCCATGACCTCGTAGGCGCGCAAGCTATCGCCCGTTTGGGTTCTTGCGGAGGCCAGAATCTGCCATCCTGAACCGCAGCCGCTCTTCACCCCCGCGATGTCGCTGCCCCACGGCACCTTTGCCGTCACATCATTAATTCCGTCCACCAGGTGCACCGAACCATCCACCGCCGCTAGGGTCCACAGCACATATTGGGCGCGCGGAAGCGCCGCCGCTGAATAGAAAGCCGGAAACGTGTTCTGCTTGCCAATTTCCGGCGCCACTACGCCGGTGAAGAAATTTCGTGCCGGTGAAAAGAAGCCGCGCACTCCCGCAGAACCCGTACCCAGCGGCCAGGGATCGTCGGCTTCATGGCAGGCCATGCTCAACGGCGAACTCAGCACC
>DATGGJ010000347.1:0-6730 GCA_035308585.1 Terriglobales bacterium | reverse complement strand
GATGACGCTGGCACTCGGCTGCAGGCTGACAATGCGCTGAGGAATGAAGCTCATTGCTTAATTCTATTTCGCAGTGGATGACCGCGGATGGGCACGGACAATACAAATTTCTTCACCACATCTGAGAACCTGCGCAAAAGCTCGCGAGGGAGCGCCGCACCCATGCGGGCGAGGGCGCCCGCGCCACAACCATCCAAGTTCCATCTGAGTCTATCCACGCTGATCCGCGAAGAAGTTCAGTGAACCGGAGATGGCAACTGCGGCGCGTCCGCCACCAGGAAGCGCTCCAGTTCGGCGGCTTCGGTCTGCGGCAGGCGCTGCCAGCGATGCTTCAGGTAGGCCCAGGGAATGTGAAACAGCAGCACGCGCGGGCTGAATTTGCTGGAACTGTGAATCCAGCAGGAGTGCGTGCACCAGCATTGGGCTCCGGGAATGGCGGCGATCTCCTGCTTCATCTGCGGCGAGGCCAGGGCCGCGCCCAGGTCGAAATCAAAGTCCTGCAGGCGGCCCAGCTTGCCGCGCAGCTCGCAGGAGCGGAAGTGGCCGTCGTGGTCAATCACGATGGTAGTTTCGCCCGCGGTGCAGCGCATGGGCCAGGACTTGTTGCTGTAGTGATTTTGCTCGTGCAGCTGAAAGTGGAGTTTGATGTTGCCCAGGTAAAAGGCGCGGGCCAGCTGGCGGGCGGGCGCGGGCACGTCCTCGAACAGGCGGTCGGCATAGCGCTCGTGAAACCACATGAGCCGGCGATGCAGCTGGCTGAGCTCTTCCGGGGCCAGCTTTTTCAGCGCGGGGTCCATGGGGTCTCCGCGAATGATCTCGAAGTAGTGGCCGTCGGAGTTGGTTTCGCGCATCATCTGCAGGCCCAGGTCAACCAGCTCGCGGTAATTCTCGGCGGTGATGCAGCTGACGATGTTGCGGCGCAGACGGCGCACGCCTTGCCAGCGTTCAGTGGCCATGTTGACAGTGGCCAGCGTTTTCTGGAAATTGTTGGGCACGCCGCGGATGGCATCGTGAGTGTTGGCCAGGCCGTCGAGCGAAAAGTTCAGGTCAATCACCAGCTTCGGGCAGCGTTCCAGAAGGTAATCGATGACAGAAACCACCTGCGCGGCCAGCAGGCCATTGGTGGGCAGGTTGAGGGCGCGCACGCCATTATTGCGGTAGAACATCTCGATGATTTCGGCCAGCTCTTTGCGCAGGAAGGGCTCGCCACCCGAAATCCAGAGCTTGTGAAAATGGGGCGCGGTCTGGCTCACGCGGGCCAGTTGCTCGAAGGTGAGATCGCGACCCTGGTTCAGCTCCTCCCAGTAAAAGCAGGTGCGGCACAGAGAATTGCAGGTCGAGGTGACAAACAGGAACATGCCCTCAAGCTGCAGCGGGCGAAAGATGCCCTTGGCGTACTTGAGATAGCTGAACCCCACGGGGCGATTATAGCTTGCCGCGACCAACTTACCGCTGAGGGATCTCGCGTGCAGCGCCACAACTTGCGTGGAAGCGCAAGATCCTTCGACTCGGACGCGCAGTTGTATGGCGCGTCCGCGCTCAGGATGAGAGCGGTGTGCACCCTCCGTTTATGCGTGCGTGGCTAGTTTTCTCAGCAGGGCGGCCAGGGCGTCCAGGGCCAGGTGGCTGGCGTGCATGGAGGCAGGAGGAAGGCTGCCGGCGGCAGCCAGCAACTGCTCGCGGCGAAGCTGGCGCGCTTCGGGCAGAGTACGGCCCTTCACCATTTCGGTGAGCAGGGAAGCGCAGGCCATAGAAGGCACGCAGCCCTTGGCGCGAAAGCGGATGTCGGCTATGCGGCCATCCGCCACTCTGGCGCTCAGCCGCAGGACATCACCACAAGCGGGATTTTCCACCTGCACGCTTGCGTCCGCCTCCGGCACCTCGCCGGCATTGCGCGGATGCTCGAAGTGGTCCAGCACCTGGGCAGAATACATAGGGCCAATTCTAATCAGCGGGAGAAGTAAGCGGTACCGGAGAGGCGTGCCGCGCTGCCTGGGGAACGAACAACACCAGAACGCCGCCGGCGGCCATGGCGACCAACATCACCAGCAGGCCGGGGGTGAACGAACCGGTGCGGGTGTGCAGGTAGCCTAACGCATAGGGTCCCAGGAATCCGGCCAGGCTTCCCAAACAATTGATCATGCCGACAGAAGCGGCGGCGCCCGCTTCGCTGAGCAGCTCCGTGGGCATGGCCCAGAAAGGGGAGAGCAGCGCGATCACGCTGATCCCAACCAAGGTGAAAAGCCCCACCGCCACAGCCGTGGAGGCGTGCAGCGCAGCCAGAGCAAGAAGCGCAATTACGCCCAGAAAGAGCGGAGCCGCCACATGCCAGCGCCGCTCCAGGGTGCGGTCGGAGTGCCAGCCATTGAGCTGCAGCGCAAGAAAACCGGCCAGGTATGGCAGGGCTCCCAGCAGTCCGACGCGGAAGTCAGAGAGTCCGGACAGCTGCTTCAGCATGGTGGGAAACCAGAATACGAAGCTGTAGAAGCCGATGTACTGCAGAAAATTGACCACGGTGAGAAGCACCACCGGTCGGGAGCGCAGGGCTTGCCCGATGCTAAAGGAGCGCACTGTGGCTTTGGCGGCCCTTTCCTGTTGCAGCTGTCCGCTGATCCAATTACGTTCTTCGGGGTCGAGCCAGGCGGCGTCACGGGGCCAGTCGCAAAGGAAGAAAAAAGTGACAGCCCCCAAAACCACGGCGGGCAGCCCTTCCAATACAAACAGCCAGCGCCAGCCTTCTATGCGCAGCCAGTGCTGCTCCACGATCCATCCCGCCAGGGGGGAGCCGAACACGAAGGAGAGTGGAATGGCGGCCATGAAATTGGCGGTGGCCTTGGCGCGGTCCGCGCGCACGAACCAGTGGCTGAGGTAAACGATGATGCCGGGAAAGAAGCCGGCTTCGGCCGCGCCCAGCAGGAAGCGCGCGCCATAGAGCTGGCCGGCGCTGTGCACGGCCGCGGTCAGGACCGTGAATGCGCCCCAAACGATCATGATGGCGGCGATCCAGCGGCGGGCGCTCCAGCGCTCCACCAGCAGCGCCCCGGGAATCTGCAGCCCCAGGTAGCCGATAAAGAAAATGCCGGCGCCGATGCCAAAAATCTGGTCGGTGAAGCGCAAGTCGCGAACCATCTCCAACGCGGCATAGGCCAGATTGGTGCGGTCCAGGTAATTCGCGATATAGAGGATGAAAAGGAAGGGCAGCAGGCGGCGGGCGATGCGGCGGCGGGCGCGGTCAGCAACAGCGGGCGCCGTGGAAGCAGCCTGTATGGATGAGTTGGAGGGCATCGGCGGCAGGCGTCCAATTTGTAATCAACTAATTTGTAATTTGCAAATTCCCCCTGGTATGAGAACCCGCTCGAAATTACAGATTGCAAATTGCCAAATTACAAATTGTTGCGGTTGTCAGGAAAATACACAGTCCACTTGTTTTTACGCGCCAATTGTTCGAAGTCCGGGGTGGGATTGATGGCGAAGGAATGCCGCGCCAGTTGCAGCATCTCGGCGTCCCAGCGGGTGTTACCGAAGGCGGCGTCCACCGATCCGCCGATCTGCTCGCGGATGGCTTTGGCCTTGCCCGGGCCTGTGGGAATGCGAATCAGGCGGCCGGTGATGACGCCGTCTTCAACGGCCACTTCCGCGGCCAGAATGCGTTGGGATGGGATACCGAAGCGGCGCATAGCCACCCGGATAATCCACTGGTTGCTGGAGGAGACGGCCCAGGCCACGCAGCCTTGCTGCTGCAGGCGGAGCACCAGTTCGCGCATTTCAGAAAAAATCCCGGGCTCGATGTGAGGCGCGAAATATTCTTCGGCGGCGCGCTCCACCACTTCATCGCGCAGGCCGGCGTGGATGGTGACCATCTCGCCGCACATCACGTCTTCGGGAACATTGCCGGCTTTGTAGTCGGCGTAGCGGGCGCGGATCCAACGCGTAATGTCGGGCGCAATCAAACCGCGCTTCAGTTCCCAATCGAGGAAGCCTTCTCCGGCATCCGGCGACCAGAGCGTGCCATCGCAATCGAACACCGCGAGCCGGGGCTCAAGCCGCAGCACCGAATCCAGGAAGGTGGCCTGCTCAGGCGTGGAGACGGGCATAGTCCTCGGGTGTGTCCACATTGAGAGTGGCGTGGGGGTCGTCCACGGGAACGTAGACGATGCGGTCCTGGTGCTGGTGCTCGATCTCGCGGGCGTTGGCGGTAACCGGCGCGCGCAGAAAAGCCTCCATCATTTCACGGTCAATCAGCACCGGGTGACCGTGTTTTTCGGCGTATTGAGGGATCACCGCCCACTTCTCCTGCGAACCAGCATCAATGAAAGCGGAGCGCAACTGGGTGAGCGTGGCGCTTCGCACCGGGGGACGGTCCACCAGGGTGATGACGGCGGCGTCGCGGCCGCGGTTCAGCACTTCGCGCAGGCCAGCCTGCAGGGAACTGAACTGCCCCCGCTCGGGCGTGGGATTCACCACCAGCGAGGCGCTGCTGGCATACACTAGGGGCGCCAAGTTGGGCGCATTCTTTCCGGCCACCACCAGCACCATGTCGGTATGCGCTTCCAGCAGATGAATGTTGGCGGAAAGAAAAGTCTCCGTGCGCGCGATGCGCGGCGTCGTTCCCTGCGGCGGCCAAGGCAACAGGGCTTTGTCGCGCCCCATGCGCGAGGATTCTCCCGCCGCCAGAATCACGCCGCAAAAACTGGGAGCACGCGCCATGAGGGCAAGATATCACGAGCCAAGCGCCCGCGAAATCCTGCCCTGCAAAGGGCCCGGAAGAATAAGTCAGAATGAGCCTTCATCGGCTGACGGTCCGTAGATGGCCGGCACCGGAAGGTTGTTCAGGCGCAGGTAAACACCCAGCTGAGCGCGATGGTGAATCAGGTGATTCATCACAAAGCTGCGCACCACCGCAGCCTTAGGTAGCGTCATCATGATTTTGCCGTTGTTCAGCAGCGACCAGGGTTGCATCAGCTGCGCGTCGCTGGCGGCTGCCAGCACGCTCCGGCCCTGCTTCACGTTTTCGTCAAACTGGGCCAGCAGTTCTTTGTTGTTTTTGGGCGTGGGCGGGGGCTGGATAGGGACGCCTCCAGGCGCCAGATCCAGTGTGTCCTCCTGGATAGTTATTGTCAGCCAACTGGGGATGTTGGCTAAATGGCCCGCCAGCGGCCCCATGGCGGAGGATTTCTGGTGCGGCTTCCAGGAGAATTTGCTATCGGGAACGCGCTCCAGAGTTTTGCGGGTGTTGGCCATTTCCTGGTCGAATTCGGGGAGAAGCGCTGCGCTGAGGGCCATTGGTTTGTCCATCCTTTCTTTGTCGCCTGGTAGGGACAGGGGAGGAATCATAGGCGAACAAAATACGAAAGTCAAGGAGATTGGGTAATTTGTAATTTCTTCGTACGACGGGCGTCATGCTGAGGCGCTTCAGCGCAGAAGTATTTCGCGTGTATCAGCACGATCGGCAAGGGGGAGGGAGGGCTGAAGTGCACGCGAGATTCCTCGGGCCTGAGGGCTCTCGGAATGACGCCATCCTGGGGAAGGCATTCGCGGGTGGGGGCGCCCGCGCCACAACGGCACATATCGGAAGTGGGGCGAAAATTACAAATTACAAATTGCTAAATTAAAATTGTTAAATACAAGTGTTCAGTTCTTCTGCAGGTCGGCGGGGCTTTCGGCGGGGGAATCAGAGCCGGCAGCGGCCTGCTTGCGCGCGTAGCGAAGATGGGGCAATGCCGCCTCGCTGTGACGGCGCAGAGCAATCAATTCGGCGGTGATGGCTACCGCGATCTCTTCCGGAGTGACCGCGCCGATGTCCAGGCCCACGGGGGCATGCACGCGCTCAAACAGTTCAGGCGATATACCTTCTTTCTCCAGTTCATGGTAGATGGCGATCACCTTGCGCTTGGAACCGATCATGCCGATGTAGCGGGCCGGCGTCTGTACCGCCCAACGGAGCACGTGCATGTCATCACGGTGACCGCGGGTGACGATCACGATGTAGGCGCTCTCGTTGGGCGCCAGCCTGGCCATGCTTTGGTCAAAACTTTCGGAATGAATTTCGCGAGCCTCGGGGAAGCGCTCGCGGTTGGCGTAGGTTTCGCGGTCGTCGACGACGATCACGTCAAAGCCGGCGTTGTGCGCCACTTTATAGAGGTTAACGGCCACGTGCCCGGCGCCGAACAGGTAGAGGACGGGCACGGGCAGTACGGGTTCGATGAAGATGTCGAGGGTGCCGCCGCACACCAGGCCGGTATCGTACTTGGGATTCTGGTTGAGGTTGAAGGTCAGAGTGCGGGGCTTCTCCTCTTCCATGACTTCGCGGGCGGCTTGCCAGACGTCGGCCTCGACGCAGCCGCCGCCAATGGTGCCCACTATGGAGCCGTCGTCGCGAACCAGCATCTTGGCGGTGCGGAAGGAGGGGATGGAGCCGCGCACGCTCACAATGGTGGCGACGGCGCCCCGCCGGCCTTCCCGGCGCAGCTTGACGATCTCCTCGTAAATGTCCATCTGCGGCCCTGATTATTGGATGCCGCAGGGCGGCAAGTCAAATTACGGGTGGGTAGTTGGTAGCTGGTAGTTAGTAGTTGAGTCGGAAGCTGTGTGCGACTTGCGAGGGTGGCTGTTGGCTCCTGGCCTCTGATCTTGCAGCCGTGGTGCCCGAAGGCCGACGCCAGCTACCAACTACTAACTAGCGGCTACCCGCCGCTGACTCCCGACTTCCGCCTGTGTTAGCTTGATTGGT
>DATGGJ010000346.1:0-5264 GCA_035308585.1 Terriglobales bacterium | reverse complement strand
ATCTGTGGGCCCTGGGAGAAACATGATTGTCCACGCCAGATTCTTCAGGGGCTGAAGCCCCTTCAGAATGACGCCGCGCGCGTCCAAATCCGCTGAACCATGACGCCCTTTGATTGGCAATTGAAAGGCACGCCACATCGCGCACTCAGCTGGCGTCATTCCGAGCCGGTCCGTCCACGGGCCCATAAAACATTTGGACTGCAGACGAAACTTGAAACTCGAAAGCGGAACTGAGAGGCGCCCTACCTCTTCTCGGGCGCCAGTTCGTCGGCGGTCACGAACAGCGGCTCGATATCCACCGGGATGTCGTGCAGCCGGTCCAAAGCCCTTTGCACCTCCGGCCGGATCACCCCGTAGTGGTCGAGCATCTGCCTGGCCCCGGCATAATTTCCTTCCGCCTCGATGGTCAGAAATTCATGGTCCAGGTCGCGCACCGCATCCTTGATCTTGCTCATGTCCACGGAGAAAGTTCCGTCGCGGTTCGCCACGAAGCCGCCTTTGTCGAGCAGGTAGTTCAGTTGCACCGCCGTGCCCCGGCCGTGCGCCTCGTTCAGCCCGAAACGAATGCTGCGGAAGGCGGAGGCCAGAAACGTGGTGTAAAGCTGGCGCTGGGCCGCGGCATCGCTGGGCAGCACGCCGGCAAGGCCCATCTGCTGGCTGTGGTCCATCATGTACTGCAGGGCGAACAGGCCGGTAACGTCGGCCTTGGCCTCCTCGATGGCTGCGTATAGCTCCTTCAATTCCTGGCGCGGCGAGCTATTGCGCCCCTGCACCTTGATCTGCTGCGGCCCCAGCCCGTGCATCAGTTCATGCGCCACGGTATGGGTAAAGAACATTTCGAAGCTGATGTCTTTCTGCTCGGCGGGCGCCAGCACGCGCTTTGAAATCGGCACCAGCACGGTCTGGAACTTGGCTTCCTGGATGTTTTTCAGCATCACCCGCTTGCTGCCCTTCTGCTGCACCACGCGCTCATCGTTGGGCAGGTTGTAGGCGGCGGTCTGCACGCCGTGGGCGCCGTCGCCCGCGCTCAGAATTTCATCCACCACGCGGATAGGCGCCAGCGCTCCCAGTTGCGCACGCCGGTATTGCGGCGCCTCCGGCAGGTTGTTTTCGATTTCCTGCAGGTGCTGGGCGAAGGCGGACAGCTTCTGGGTTTCCTTCTCATCGCGCAGGTTGACGTAGGCCTCGAACGCCGCTTTGTAGCCGAACAGTTCGTCGCTGTAGGTCTCATAGGGCCCAATGGTGATGTCCAGCGGCGAATCCAAATCCATCCAGTCCATATCGCTCTGGTAGTAATCATTGGAAAGGAAGGCGGCTGCCCGGCTCATCAGGAACTTGCGCAGGGAAGCGTTGTCGGTGAGCGTGGCCGCCTGGCGCAGCAGCACGGCGGCGTGTTCCAGTTCCGGTCGGTATTGCTGGCTGTAGGGAATCCAGCCCAGCTTGCCCTTGCCCTGCCAGCGAATCACGGTAAAAAAGCCTTTGGTCTGCTCCTGGTCCTTTTCCGGCAGCGTCTTGACCCAGCTCTCAAACTGCTCGCGGGTCATGTCTTCGGGATAGAAATTCGCTCCCGGCGGTTTGCGCGCGGGCACGCCGGAAATGAAGGCCTTGAAATCGTTGAGATCGTCCCAGGGGCTTTTGTTGATCCAGAAATAGTGCAGCCGGGCGCGGCCCAGCGGAGCGCGCTCTTTCTGCAGCCGGGCGTAAAGCGCCTGATCGCCCGACCACAATTGCCGCATATAGATGTCGTTCAGAACGCGCGCCGCCTCAATCAGCTTGCCCAGCGCCTGGCGGTTGCCGGCGGAGAGGCCGGAAATATCCACCTGGATGCGGGTAGGCGCAAAGCGCGCGATCATTTTCTGCAGTTGGGCCTGGTCAGGAACCTGGCTGGCCTTGGGCCCAGGGGCGGCTAAACACGTTGCGCACATAAGAATTAGAGCGCTTAAGACCACCGGCATCTTCATGGCTTTCCTCTCAGGGAACCGGGAAACAAATGGGAGCCGGAACAAAGCTGTTTATGATAGCAGTCTCTAACTTGTTGAAGCCGCTTTCCCGGCTGCAGAGGCTCACTGGGCGGCTAGTGGGATGTACAATAGTCGGAAGAACTTCATTCCAGAAACTTACAAGGCCGGGTACCGCCAGCAGTAAACCATGAAACGCCGCCTATTCATTCTCGCCCTCGCCGCTGTTGCCGCATTCCCTCTTCTCGCCGCCGATACTCCCAGCAAGCCGGATGTAAAGTCGGGCTCGGTGGTGGAGGAGATCATTGCCCGCATCAACAACCACATCATCACCCGCTCCGAGTTCGACCGCAGCCAGCAGCAGGTGCAGCAGGAAGGCGAGCAGCAGAATGCCACGCCGCAGGACATCTCCAGCAAGGAGAAGAACGTCCTCCGCGACCTGGTTGACCAGCAGCTTCTGCTGCAGAAAGGCGATGACCTGGGCATTTCCGCGGAAACCGACCTGGTGAAGCGTCTCGACGAGATCCGCAAGCAGATGAATCTGGCCACCATGGATGACCTGGCCAAGGCCGCCCAGGAGCAGGGCGTCTCCTACGAAGACTTCAAGGAGAACCTGCGCGAGAACATCATCACCCAAAAAGTCATCCAGCAGGAAGTCGGCTCCAAGATCAACATCACGCCGGAGGAGATTCAGAAGTACTACAAAGACCATCTCAGCGAGATGACGCAACCGGAGCAGGTGCGGCTCAGTGAAATCCTGATCTCCACCCAGCCCAAGCCGACCGAGGATCCCAAGACCGCGGCCTCCATCACCGACGCGCAGCGCGTGGCCGCCGCCCAGGCCAAAGCCGACCAGGTGTACGCCGATATCCAGAAGGGCGCCAAGTTCGACGATATTGCCCGCGCCAACTCCGACGGGCCCACCGCCTCCCAGGGCGGCGACCTGGGCTACTTCAAGCGCGGCACCCTGGCCAAGGAACTGGAAGACGTCACCTTCGGCATGAAGGCCGGCGATGTCACCAAGCCCATCCGCACCAAGCAGGGCTTTGTGATTCTCCAGGTCACCGAGCACCAGCAGGCGGGCGTTCCCCCGGAGAAGGATGTGGAAGGCAAAATCCAGGACGCCCTCTACCTGAAAAAGCTGCAACCCGCGCTGCGCGCCTATCTCACCAAGCTGCGCGAAGACGCCTACATTGATATCAAGCCCGGCTACACCGACACCGGCGCCAGTCCCAACGAAACCAAGCCCATCTACACCACCGCCGCCGCGGATCAGGCCAGGAAGCACGCCAAAAAGAAGAAGCGCTTCCTGCTCTTTTAATGGTAGGCTGACCTCACCGGCGGATCTCCCGCCAACAGCGTGCTGTTGGCCTTGTGGCCCCGTTCCGCCCCACGCTGTCATGAAAGATTTTTACATCTGCGATTGCCTGCGCTTCGAAAACAAGGTCGTCACCTCCAGCTTTGTCGTGGCCGCCAAGCAGGTGAAGCCCAAAAAATCGGGCGAGCCCTACCTGGCCCTCACCCTCGCCGACCGCACCGGCCAGATCGAAGCCAAGATGTGGGACAACGTCGCCGAAGCCCTTGACACCTTTGAGCAGGATGACTACATCAAGGTCAAGGGGCTGATCAACCGCTACAAGAACCACTTTCAACTCACCATTCACAAGCTGCGCAAGCTGGGCGAAGCGGAAGTGGATTTTGCCGATTACCTGCCCAAAACCACCCAGGATGTGGAGCAGCTCTGGCAGGTGATCGCCGATTTCGTCTCCGGGTTCCAGAACGAGCACCTGCGCGCGCTGGTGCAGGCCTTCATGGCCGATCCGGAAATTGCCGCCGGCTACAAGAACGCGCCCGCGGCCAAAACCCTGCATCACGCCTACATCGGCGGATTGCTGGAGCACGTGGTTTCGCTGTTCCGCTCCTGCGACCTGGTCAGCCGCAATTACCCGCAGGTTGACCGCGACTTGCTGCTCACCGGCGCCTTTCTGCACGACATCGGCAAAATTTACGAGCTCTCCTATAGCCGCTCGTTTTCCTACACCACCCGCGGCCAGCTGCTGGGGCACATGATTATCGAGCTGGAAATGCTGCAGGAGAAGCTCGCCCGGCTGCCGGACTTCCCCGGCGAGTTGAAGATTCTGCTCGAACACCTGATCATCAGCCACCACGGCCAGTACGAGTTCGGGTCGCCCAAGCTGCCCATGTTTCCCGAAGCCCTCATGCTGCACTACCTCGACGACCTGGACTCCAAGATGGAGAGCATGCGCGCACACCTGGAGCGCGAGGCTGGACTGGAGGGCGCATGGACTGGCTACAACCCCTCCCTCGGCCGGCCCCTGCTCAAGCGCGACAAGTTTGTGGAAAAGCCTGCGGAGCCGGAAGCGCCGGCGCAGCTCCAGCCCGCGGCCGGCGGCGAAACCCCTGCTCTGCCCGGCCTCGAGCCCAGCAACGGCAACTCAGGAAAGGTGGCGGCCGCCGCGGCCGGACCGGCTTCTTCCGGCGAACCGGAAGAATTGGCGCCATCCCGCAAGATTTAAGCCTGCTCAACTCCTGCCAAACGTGCGGAACAGGAAGGTGCTGCGCGCGCCCTTTAGCAGCGGCTTGTTATTGAAAAGCGCCGATCCCCTGCTATAGCCGCCCACCACGTACTTCCATCCGAACAGATTGTCGCCTCCGCTCAGCGTGATGCTGTAAACCCGCCCGGGCGAAACCCGCAAACCACCGCGGGGAAGAACGAACAGAACATGGCCGCAGTCGGTGATGGACACAGTCTTTGATATCAGCGCTACCCCAAATCCCGCTTCATTCAGGACCATCATCGAGATTTCAGCGCTGTCGCGTCCGGGGTTGGCCACCACCAGCTCCACTTCCACCCCGGTGAGCCGCGGCAGCGTGGGCCGGAAGCTCTGCCGCGCAAAGTTATCCAGGTTCGTCCATGCGATCTGCCAGGGTGCAGGATTGGCCTGGTCGGGTTTCAGCATGGAGCGGAGCGCCGGTGCGCGGCCGCCGGCCGGCCCGACCTGAATCGTTATCCTGAAAGTGATGTCGGGCGCGTCAGGCATTTCCTCGGCATTCATGACCGGGACTATCACCCGCGCCTCTCCTTCGCCGGCCGCCTCCAGAACGTAAACAAAACGGGGGCCGCCCGGATTCGGCGGCCAGTCCTGGGCGGTGTTCAGCAGGCGAACGGCAGAGGAGGATATTTGCGGCGTGCCATATTGCCTGGGCCCGACGGTTCCGAGGCTGATCTCGATCTGCTCTCCCACCCGGGCCTTCACAGATTGCCCATTGTTCGTGAAATCAAGG